>JALQVJ010000064.1 GCA_023260355.1 Burkholderiaceae bacterium
AGAATTGATTCTCTTTGTAATAGGAAGTCCTGCAACCTGATCTCTTCCCCGCACTTCTAGCTCAAGTTCATTTTCTCCAAGAGGATATGCGGAACCAATTGTCATTTTGATCTCTTCTGCAGTCCGAGGCCCGATCAGATCGCGAATCCGCTTGCAAGTGTCGCCTTCGCAGTCATCGTAACCTTGGGCCACCATCGCGCCATGCATCGACAGCAGCACAATGTCAGGCTTGCTTTCGGCCACATCACGAAGAATTTCATCGCGATAGGATTCATAAACCTCCCTCACCGTGATGCCGGCAGGCTGAGCAAAGGCGCATCGACTCTCGACCACCTCCCAACCCCGCTCGGTTGCAAGTCGACGCCACTCATGCAGTGGCGCGCTAAACAAGTTGGGCTCAAGTTCTGTTGCAGACCTTGTCACGAAGGTCGACTCAAAGGCCAAGCGGCCCGTGGGCATGGGTGAAAACGTGTTCGTCTCCGTCGCCAAGCCAGCAATCAAGAGTTTCATCCCTTGCTCTCCGTGTAAAGCTCTCGCACCGCATGTGCGATGGCATGCAAAAAAATCAATCCAAAACCAACAGGTACGGCCAGTGCAAACGCACCCATCGAGACATCCAAGGTTTCCGCCGCAATGCGACTGTTGCGAGCGATATACCCGCTCATCACCTGGCCATTCAAGCCCCAAATGCAGTACCAAATGATGGGGGTGACAAAGGCCACAGCACCGAGCGCTCGGGCGATACTGAGCAAGCGAAAGCCTGGACCGCTGTAGGTGCGCCCTGCAGCAAACAGAGTGGGGTCGGCGTGCGCATGAAACGCACAAGATGCCCCGAGCAAACCTGCCCAGACCATCAAGTACCTTGCCAACTCTTCGGTCCAGGCCGGCGGGACGTCAAGCACGTACCGCGCCGCAGCTTGCCAAGCGGCCAAAGCCACCAGCAGGACCACGGCGAGCATGGCCATGGACATGGCCACACGATTCAGCCCCGCTGATAGGCGCTGCAATGCGTTCGCCAAGCCACCCATTGCAGTGTCAACGTCCTGCAATCGCTTGTTGCCAAGCTTCGGCTACAGGTGCTGGAATTTTGCTATGCAGAGGCTGACTCAACTGCTTGAACTCATTCCAAGATTGCTCACTCAAGCTGGTAACTTGCATGCCAGCAGCACGCAATTTATCCAACTCAACCTTGCGGCCCTCCATCCACTTGCGATTGGCTTGCGTGGCTGCGGCGGCAGCTTCCAGCACGACCTTCTGCTGCGCACTGTTCAAGCCTTGAAACCATGTTTCAGAAGCCAATACCGCACGTGTACTCAAAGCAACTTGGGCATCCGTATAGAACTTGATAAAACCTGTATGACCAAACATCAATGGGACGATGGGTGGATTCAGATAGCCGTCCGCGATCCCTGTTTGCAGTGCGTTCGCCACTTCATCCCAGGCCACAATCGTGCCGGTCGAGCCCCACAGTTTGTACACACCGACCTGCGTTTCATCCAGCGCACGCATGCGCAAATCTGCCATGTCCTTAGGCGAATTCACAGGATGCTTGGTATTGAAGATACCTGCAGCCGACCCCAAAGATGCCAGGCCCAACACACGAACACCCTGCTTGCTACTGCCTGCGTTGATTTTGGCAAGAATGCCGCCATTCAACCCTTTGTCAACAGTCGCCCAGTCTCGGAAGTAGTAGGGCATGATCAATGGCATCACGTGCGCATCGAACTTGGCAACGGCCTTGGTATCTGACATCGAAACTTCCAACAGCCCCTGTTGAATTTGATCCAATTTTTCTGCTTCATTACCGAGCGCACCACGCTCAAACTCTTGCGTCTTGAAGCCTTTGCTTTGAAGGTGCTTGCTAAAGGCATTCGCCCAAACGTAGGTGCCCGAGTTCTCTAAATCCTTCCCTGAATCCAAAGCGATTTTCACCGTCTGCGCACTGACGCTAGCAACTGCAAGCGCCGCCGTCAGCGCCAAAGACTTGGCAACCCAATTCCATTTATTCATCTTCATCTCCTCAGTTTTGTTATGCAACCAATCACACAAGCCCCATGGCACGGGGCAAAGCCAAGCTGATGTCAGGCACCAGCACCAAGATCACCAAGACCACGATATGAACCATGAAAAACGGCAGGATGGCGCGAGCCAATTGCCAGTAATTCACGCCTGTTACCGTGGAAACGATGAGCAAACAGCCGCCCACAGGTGGCGAAGTCAAGCCTAATGTCAAGTTCATGCAAATCACGATACCCAGGTGCACTGGATCGGCGCCTTGACTGATGGCGACGGGCGCCAAGAGAGGCACCATCAAGGCCAGTGCCAAAGGAATATCCATGAACATGCCGATCAGCAACAACAAGGCGTTCAGAGCCAGCATGAATGCCAAAGGACTCAAGTCCCATTGCGTGACCATTTCAGAGATTTCTTGGGGAAGCCGCTCCAACGACGCCAAGTGGCCGAAGACAGCGACAGCGCTCAGGACAACGAAAATCGATCCCGTGAGCATCGCGGTTCGCTGTAGGCTTTGCTTGACGTCTGCCCACTTCAAGCCCTGGTAGAACATGGCGGCAAACATGGCGGCAATCACGGCTATGGCAGCCGCCTCGGTTGGCGTCATCCAGCCCAACACAATGCCCCCCACAATAATCAGCGGCAGCATCAACGCAGGCAATGCTTGCACAAACGCTGACGCCAAGGGTGGTATCTCGCTGGGTTCAATGCGCGGGTGACCATCACGCCATGCAAACCAAGCATTCAGCAACATCAACGCGAGCGCCAGCAACAGCCCTGGCAACACACCCGCTAGGAACAGGGCAGCCACTGAGGTCTGCATGATCGCACCATAAAAGATCAAAATGATTGACGGTGGAACAATCGGCCCGATGATGGATGACGCGGCTGTGATCGCGCTTGCGTAAAGCCGGGTATAGCCTTGGCGCTCCATCGCGGGCACCAACGTATTCGACAGTGAAGCCGCATCGGCAACAGCAGAGCCAGAAATACCGGCGAAAAAGACGGAAGACATGATGTTCACATGGCCCAGCCCGCCGCGAATGCGACCAACGATCGACATGGAAAAATCGATCAATGCCTTCGTCACGCCACCCCGGTTCATCAATTCCCCAGCCAAAATGAACAAAGGCATTGACAACAGCGCAAACACGCTGATTTGGGAAAACACCTTCTGCGGCAAGATCGCCAGATACCGTCCGTGGTCGGTGAGAAAGAACGACAGCACTGCCGCCGCCCCCACCACATAGGCCAAGCCCAGTCCTGTCAACAACAGGAGCGCAGCCACGGCCAATGTGATGGCGCCACTCATGCACTCACCGCCAAGCGCTGCACACGCAACGCATTCAAATCGAGGCCCTC
>JALQVJ010000085.1 GCA_023260355.1 Burkholderiaceae bacterium
GATGGCGAGCACGTTCAGCGCGCGCGAATCGATGCGCGTAACCCCCACAAAGCTGCGGTTGCAACACGCACTGCATTGGATTCAAAAGGGGCTAGCGGTGGTCGCCAGTGCCATTCTGATGGCTCAGCCATTGCAGGCGGCTGAGGCTGATCTGCCAGCTTGGTTGAAGGCGCTTCACGAGGCACCGCTGAAGCACAATTATCAGGGCACGATGGTGATCAGCGTGGGGGACCAAATGGTCTCTGCCCACATCACGCATGTCGTGGATGCTGGCATCCCTTTGGAGCGCGTTGACGTTTTGACCGGGCAGCCTCGCACCTCGTTTCGCCAAGGCAACAGGGTGATCACCACATGGCCGGATGCCAAGCGTTGGATCAGCGAAGACAGAAGCGATCTCGGGGTGTTCCCCGGGGCGACAGGCTCTGCACTGGAGCGAGTGAGGCAGTTCTATCAATTGAAAGCGTTGAGGGAAGACCGCGTGGCAGGTCGCCAAGCCCAAGTCTTTGAGGTCATTCCTCGGGATCAGTCGCGATGGGGGTATCGCGTGTGGCGCGATCAAACGACACACTTGATTGTCAAGATTCAAACACTCGCGCCTCGCAGCCTTGAGGTGCTTGAGCAGTCCGCCTTCACCGCATTGGAGACAGGGCAAGCGATCGATGCGAGCGTGATCCTTCGCCATCTTCAGCCGCCCAGTGGCTACGAGGTGCAGCGGCGTGAGGTGCGCACCGTTGACCCCGAGCAATGGCGCTTGCGCTACGCTGCCAGCGAAACCGGGTTTTCGCCGACGCGAGCACAGCTTCCCATCCAGCAATCCGATCCGCTGCCCCAACAGCCACTGCAGTGGCTCTTTTCCGATGGGCTGGCGAGTGTATCGGTGTTTTTTGAGCCTGCAGCAGCGGTTGTAGGCGTCCGAGAGCGCGCCATTCGACAAGGCGCGACACACACGCTGCTTCGAGAAACCGAACGCATGCGTTTGACGCTGGTTGGCGAGGTGCCACTGCCCACGTTGGTACAAATCGCCAATGGGATCAGTGTCGATTGAACATGCATTGGGGCTGGAAAAATCACAGTGAGGCCCCAAATCCGAGGCAGGGTGGAACTTTCACAACCCCTCAGCCTCTGAAACCACATGCGAGGCATCAAGCCTTGGTTCATAGAAAGGAATTAGCAATGCGTCATATTCAGCAAGCAGGCGTTGTTACCGCTCGTGCACGAGCCCGTGAAAAACTATCGGCCGCTGTCCTGTCTACAGCGGTGGTGCTGGGGTGCTTGCAAGGTGTTCCAGCGCACGCGCAAGTTGCGACGAAAGTGGACTCAAATGCGCCGTTGCTGGTCCAAGGGCTACCCGACTTCACAGCTTTGGTTGATGCGGTGGGGCCCTCCGTTGTCAACATTCGAACCACTGAAAAAGTCAAAACCCAAGTCGTGCCACGCGGCATCGACCCCAACATGTTGGAGTTCTTCCGGCGCTTTGGCTTGCCCGTGCCCCCCGGTCTTGGCAACGGACAACCGAGTGATGAGGGCAAGGAAGAATCGCGTCCAAGCGGCATTGGCTCTGGCTTCGTGTTGAGCTCGGATGGCTACATCCTGACCAACGCGCATGTGGTTGATGGCGCTGACGAGCTGATCGTGACCTTGGTAGACAAGCGTGAATTCAAAGGCAAAGTCGTGGGTGAGGATCGCCGCACAGACGTCGCCTTGATCAAGATTGATGCCAACAACCTCGCGCCAGTCAAAATCGGCGACGCGCAGTCACTGAAAGTCGGCGAGTGGGTGATGGCGATTGGTTCGCCATACGGTTTGGACAACACGGTTACGGCGGGCATCGTGAGTGCCAAACAGCGTGAGACAGGTGACTATCTGCCATTCATTCAAACCGATGTGGCGATTAACCCAGGAAACTCAGGTGGTCCGCTGATCAATATGCGCGGCCAAGTGGTGGGCATTAACAGCCAGATTTACTCGCGCTCTGGCGGCTTCCAAGGCATTTCTTTCGCGATTCCGATTGATGAGGCCGTTCGCGTGTCCAAGCAATTGCAAGCGCAAGGTTTCGTTACCCGTGGGCGCATCGGTGTTGCGATCGATGATGTCACCAAAGAAGTCGCCGATGGGGTAGGTCTCGAGAAGCCCCGTGGCGCCTTGGTTCGTGGCGTTGAAAACAATTCACCTGCATCCAAGGCTGGGCTGGTCCCAGGCGATGTGATCCTCAGTTTTGACGGCAAAGCCATTGAGCAAACACCTGACTTACCCCGGGTGGTCGGCAATACCAAGCCTGGCACGCGCGCGACCATCGTGGTTTGGCGCGACAAGAAAGAGCTGAGCTTGAAGATCACTGTCGGCGAATTCAAGCGCCCCGAGAAGCAGGCATCCAATGATGCACAGGCCGCGCCAGACCAATCCAAAGTCATCGAAGGCTTTGGGCTCAAGGTGCGTGACATGACTCGCAATGAACTCAAAGAGAAAAACGTGCCTCACGGCGTTTTGATCGAGGGTGTCAGTGGCTTGGCCGCCAAGGCTGGTCTCGAGGCAGGTGATGTGCTGCTGGGCATCGCAAACCGCAAAATACAAAAGGTCGAGGATCTCTCGGCAGCACTCAGCCAGGTCAAAAAAGCCAAAACGATCAGCGTGCTCTACCAGCGCGGGGAATGGGTCCAGTACGGGATGATTCGGCAATAAAAAAGGGGCTCCAGCGGGTATTTGGTTTTCACAATGTGGTTTTTATAAAATTTTTTGAGCCACCAATCCCCTGTGAACAAATACCCACGGATCTCTTTTGCAAAGCCGTTAGAATTGACGTCTGCGCGCAACAAGCCCGTTTCCTGCGATTCATCTGGTGAAATCGCCACCTCAACGAGGCGGCGAAATAAAATTTTGTGAGTGCTCACTTTTCTCATAAGAATCCACTCGATTTGATAAAAGATCCTGTGGAAAACTTGTGGATAGGGGCAATTCGAAATCCCCATGAAACGGCGGGAATCGCCCTAAACACGGGCCTTTTGCCTAAAATGACCATCCAAGCTAATCGCAGTTGCCAATGATTTCTTGGTTGGGGCGCGTCGTCACAGGCGCGCCTTTTTTTATGTCGAATTTCGACCTCTTTGTCTGTTCATGAATCACATTCGCAACTTCTCAATCATCGCGCACATCGATCATGGCAAGTCCACGCTCGCCGATCGTTTGATTCAAACGTGTGGAGGCCTCAGCTCACGCGAAATGAGCGAGCAAGTGCTGGACTCGATGGATATTGAGAAAGAGCGTGGCATCACCATCAAAGCACAGACTGCAGCGTTGCAGTACACAGCACGCGATGGACAAACTTACAACTTGAACTTGATCGACACACCGGGTCACGTCGACTTCTCTTACGAAGTCAGTCGCTCGCTGTCTGCCTGCGAGGGCGCTTTGCTGGTGGTCGATGCCTCGCAGGGTGTCGAGGCACAAACGGTGGCCAACTGCTACACGGCGCTTGATTTGAGCGTTGAGGTGCTGCCGGTACTCAACAAAATTGACCTGCCGGCAGCGGACCCCGATAACGCCAAACTCGAGATCGAAGATGTGATCGGCATCGATGCGAGTGACGCCATCGCGTGCTCGGCGAAAACCGGCCTGGGTATCGATGAAATCCTCGAGCTGGTCGTGGCCAAAGTGCCGCCCCCGAAAGGCGATCCGGATGGCCCTTTCCGCGCCATGATCATTGACAGCTGGTACGACGCGTATGTTGGCGTCGTCATGCTGGTTCGCGTCGTGGATGGTCGCCTCGCCAAGGGCGAAAAGATCAAACTCATGTCAAATGGCTTGACCTACTTCGCGGACAACGTGGGTGTATTCACGCCGCATGATGTGCCGCGCCCTGCGCTCGAGACAGGGGAAGTGGGCTACATCATTGCAGGTATCAAAGAGCTCGCGGCCGCCAAGGTTGGCGACACCGTCACCGTGATTCGTGGCGGATCCGCTGGGCTTCACTTCACGGCAACGCAAGCTCTGCCGGGTTTCAAAGAGGTCAAGCCGCAGGTCTTCGCGGGCCTCTATCCCACTGAGGCGAGTGAGTTTGATGCGCTGCGCGACGCCTTGGAAAAATTGCAACTCAATGACGCTGCGCTGAAGTTTGAGCCAGAGGTTTCTCAGGCATTGGGTTTTGGTTTCCGGTGTGGTTTCTTAGGCTTGCTGCACATGGAAATTGTGCAAGAGCGTTTGGAGCGCGAGTTTGACCAAGACTTGATCACGACAGCGCCTTCCGTCGTGTATCAAGTCACGACTGGTGATGGACAGACCACCACGGTTGAGAGCCCAGCCAAAATGCCCGAGCAAGGCCGGATTCAGGAGATCCGCGAGCCCATCATGACGGTGCACCTCTACATGCCGCAAGACTATGTGGGCGCGGTCATGACCCTGTGCAACCAAAAGCGCGGCGTCCAGATGAACATGCAGTATTTGGGCAAACAAGTCCTGCTGACCTACGAGCTGCCATTGGGCGAAATCGTGCTCGATTTTTTCGATCGCTTGAAGTCTGTGTCTCGGGGATACGCGTCGATGGAGTACGAATTCAAAGAGTACCGCCCCTCCGATGTCGTCAAAGTCGACATGCTGCTCAATGGCGAGCGTGTGGACGCGTTGTCGGTGATCGTTCACCGATCCCAAGCACAGTTCAAAGGGCGCGCCATTGCCGCCAAGATGCGGGAAGTGATCTCTCGCCAAATGTTTGACGTCGCCATTCAGGCGGCGATTGGCGGCAATATTTTGGCGCGTGAAACCGTCAAAGCATTGCGCAAAAACGTGCTCGCCAAGTGCTACGGCGGCGACGTGAGCCGCAAGCGCAAATTGCTCGAAAAGCAAAAGGCTGGCAAGAAGCGCATGAAACAAATCGGTTCAGTCGAAGTGCCTCAAGAGGCGTTCTTGGCGATCTTGCAAGTAGAGGACTAAATGCAACAAGCGATGAAATGGATCGCCATTGCGGCGATGGCCCTGTTGGCAGTCTTTGCAGTGGCTTGGTACACCAACATGGTGTATGGCGATTTTGCATTGGTGCTCACTTTGGTCACCGCATTCACTGGCATTTACTGGGTGGCGGAGCGCTGGGTTTTTCTGCCTGCGCGCCGCCAAGCAGCTGAACAACTCAAGGTTCAACTTGAACAGCGCCAGCAGCAACTTGCCGCCCAAGGACTGCGTGGTGACGAGGTCAACGTCCAGCAAGAACAAGACAAATTGCTGATGCAACCGTGGTGGCTGGATTGGACAGCCGGTCTGTTCCCCGTGTTGTTGGTGGTGTTTGTGCTGCGCTCATTTGTGGTTGAGCCTTTCAAGATCCCGTCGGGATCCATGGTGCCTACGCTGCGCGTTGGGGATCTGATTTTGGTGAGTAAATTTCACTACGGCATCCGTTTGCCAGTCTCCAACACCTTGCTGATCCCCAATCACAAGCCTGAAAAAGGCGATGTCATGGTGTTTCGCTTTCCGCCAGACCCGCGCATGGATTACATCAAGCGCGTGGTGGGCGTGCCTGGTGACAAAGTAGCCTATATCAACAAACAAATCATCATCAACGGCGAGGCGTTGCCTCGCCAAGAATTGGGCGAGTTCTTCGACAGCGACAGCATGCGTTACAGCCAGCAGTTCACCGAAGTGCTGGGCGGCGTGAAACACAACGTGCTCAATGACAAGAACCGGCCGTCTTACGTGAATAGCCCCAGTGACTTTCCGTTCCGAGACCAGTGTGTTTACAACCCACAAGGCTTTGAATGCACCGTGCCCGACGGCCACTACTTCATGATGGGCGATAACCGCGACAATTCTTTAGACTCTAGGTACTGGGGTTTTGTGCCGGAGAAGAACATCGTGGGCAAAGCATTTTTTGTGTGGATGAACTTTGGCGACTTGGGTCGCATAGGCGCCTTTGACTAAGGGCGCTGCACCGGTGAAGGGCGATTGGGCGGCTCTTCAGAGGAACTTGGGATACACCTTCCGCGATCCCAAATGGCTGGAGCGTGCCCTGACGCATCGCAGCTTCAGTGCGGATCACAATGAGCGCCTTGAATTTCTGGGTGACGCGGTGCTCGGCTTGGCTGTGTCAACGGCGTTGGTCAGTCGTTGGCGTGACTTGCCAGAGGGTGACTTATCTCGCGTGCGCGCCAATTTGGTCAAGCAACCCACTCTGGCGGAGTTGGCGCAGCGATTGGGTCTGGAGCAGCATTTGCGCCTAGGCAGCGGCGAAATGCAATCGGGTGGTCGCCAGCGCCCCAGCATCTTGGCCGACGCACTTGAAGCGCTGCTCGGCGCGATCTATTCCGATGGCGGATTTGAAGCCGCGACAGCCGTCGTCGAAAGGCTCTACAGCACTTGGCTCACGCAAGACAAGTTGGATGCCATGGGCAAAGATCCCAAAACGGCTTTGCAAGAGTGGTTGCAAGGTCGCAAAATGGCGCTGCCCACTTACCATGTGCTCGGCACGCTGGGTTTGGCGCATGAACAAACATTCCAAGTCAGTTGCAAGGTCGAGGCGCTTGATTTGGAAACTCGCGGTGAGGGGACGTCGCGCCGGGACGCTGAGCAGAAGGCTGCCAGTGCCATGTTGCAAGCCTTGCCCACAACCCCCAACCGGTCACATCAAAAAACATGAGCGCTGAATCACCCGACACACCTGAATCTCAAAACGAGCTAGAGGCCATGCTTGCCAAGGCACTCGGCAAGGCGGTGCCAGTGCCCAGCGAGCCTCATGCGAGCGCAGCGCCAGAGGCCGCAGAGGCTGCAGACGATTCGCCCCGGCGTTGCGGCTTGATCGCGATTGTCGGCAAGCCCAATGTCGGCAAGTCAACGCTGCTGAATGCGCTGGTTGGGCAAAAGCTGTCCATCACTTCTCGCAAAGCACAAACCACGCGACACCGCATCACAGGCATCTTGACCCAAGGTGCAGTTCAGTATGTGTTTGTGGACACCCCAGGTTTTCAGACGCGGCATGGCAAGGCACTGAACCGCTCGCTCAACCGCACCGTGACTGGCGCCGTTGGGGATGTGGATCTGATTTTGTTTGTGGTCGAGGCCACGCGATTTGGTTTAGATGACGCGCAAGTCTTGGCTCTTTTGCCCAAGGAAACCCCGGTTCTGTTGGTCGGCAACAAACTCGACAAAGTGCATCGCCGCGCCGATGTGTACCCTTGGTTGCAGAGCATGCAGGAACGGTTCCCTTTCGCGGAATACATTCCCATGTCAGCCAAGCAGCCCAAAGATTTGAAGAAGTTGCTCCAGACCTGCGCCACGTATCTGCCAGAGCAAGATTGGTTTTACGGTGCAGATGAGCTGACCGACAAATCACAGCGGTTCATGGCGACAGAGATTGTTCGAGAAAAGCTCTTTCGCCTCACTGGTGATGAGCTGCCCTACACCTCGACGGTGGTTTTGGATCAATTCAAAGAAGAGGGCACGATGCTCCGCATCGCCGCCACCATCGTTGTTGAGCGCGATGGGCACAAGGGCATGGTGATTGGCGATGGCGGAGAGCGCCTCAAGCGCATTGGCACCGAAGCGCGCGTTGAAATGGAAAAGCTGTTCGACCAAAAAGTCTTCCTCCAGTTGTGGGTGAAGGTGCGCTCTGGTTGGTCAGACGACGAAGCGCGCGTGCGTTCTTTCGGCTACGAGTGACGCCATGGCATTGGCCAGCCGTGTACAAGACGAGCCCTGTTACATCCTGCATCGCTACGACTGGAGCGAAAGCAGCTTGATCTTGGAGACTTGGTCGCGTCAGCATGGCCGAGTGGCCCTCGTTGCCAAAGGTGCGAAAAAGCCGAACTCGCAATGGCGCCCGGTGTTGCTTCCCCTTCAAGCGCTGCAGTTGGATTGGTGGGGGGACGCTGAAATTCGCACGCTCAAGGCGGCGCGATGGGGCGGTGGTGCAGTCATGCCCAGCGGCGATGGATTGCTGGCTGGCC
>JALQVJ010000123.1 GCA_023260355.1 Burkholderiaceae bacterium
AAACAACTGGTCGCCTTCACCCGGCTCTTGCTGTGTCAGCCAGACGTGTGGTTGCTCGATGAACCGACTGCATCCATGGATGGCGCACAGGAGAGCTTGTGTTTGAACGCGTTGGGTGAAGCCACGCGCGACAAGACGGTGGAGATTGTGACGCACAAACCCTCAGTTCTGCCGCTGGTGGATCGCATCATCGTGATCGCTGCAGGCAAGATCGTCATGGACGACTCGAAGCAATCTGTTTTAGAGAAGCTGGCCAAGGGTGAGCTGCAGGTGCCCCGGCATCACGCGGCTTCAAGCCAGCCCGTGCAGGAGGTTGCGGTCAAATGAATACACACGAAGATCAAAATGCATTTGAAGTCTTGCGCAAGGCGCAACACGCTGGCCAATCGAGGTGGGTGTTGCGGGCCATTGGGCTGGCGCTTGTCTGCCTGGTGGCATGGTCTACGGTCGCCCAGATTGACCAAACCACCCGTGCACCCGCGCAAGTGATCGCTGCTGCGCGCACCCAAGTCATCCAGGCGCCAGATGGCGGTGTCGTCAAAGCGATCTATGTCAAAGAGGGTGAGATGGTTCGCAAGGGCGATGTCCTCGTGCAATTGGAAACGGCGCGCGCCAAAGCGGCAGTGGATGAGGCGAGCGCAAAAGTGGCTGCGCTTGAAATCACCTTGGCAAGGCTGGAGGCCGAGGTGTATGGAAAGCCCATGAAGATTGACAGCGCCTTGATGAAATACGAAAACTTTGTTCGCAACCAAAGAGCGCTTTACCAAAAACGCCGCAAGGCGATCGAAGAGGACATCTCATCACTCCAAAAAATGCTGACACTCGCCCAAGCCGAGTTGGATATGAACAGTGGGCTGGAAGCGACCGGTGATGTGAGTCAAACAGATATCTTGCGGTTGCGGCGAACCGTGGCTGATATCGAAGCGCAGATTGCGAACAACCGCAACAAGTACTTTCAAGACTCACAGACTGAGATGACGCGTGCCCAGGAGCAATTGAATACCGAGGTTGAAACCTTGCGGGACCGCATGCAAATGTTGGAGCACACCGAGCTCACCGCGCCGGCCGATGGGTTGGTCAAAAACATTTTCATCACGACTGTGGGCGGCGTCATTCGCCAAAGTGAAACCATGCTCGAGTTGGTACCCACAGCCAGTGATCTGATCGTGGAGGCGAAAGTCAGCACCAAAGACATTGCATACGTCAAACTCGGCCAGAGTGCCAAGGTCAACTTAGACGCTTACGACTCATCGATTTTTGGTGCAATGAATGGCGAGGTTTCATACATCAGCCCAGACACGCTCCAAGAAGACACAGCACAAGGCAAACAGCCCTACTACCGCACACTCGTGTTGATCAAAGATGCCGAGTTCAAGAGCCAAAACACCGAGAACATTCAAATACGCCCGGGGATGACGGCCTCGGTGTCGATCAAGGCGCGGGAGCGCTCTGTGTTTTCCTACCTGACCAAACCGGTGACAAAAACCATCAACCAAGCTTTGGGCGAGCGATGACACACGAGCGGCTTCAACCCCACAACCGTTCTTCGCTGCGTTGAGCTGCTCACAGAATCGCTTGCGCAGAGACTGAGCCTGCGGGTTGATGGCTCAAACAGATACACGGCCTGCGCCTTTGATTGGGCGCCATGTTCCGCACGAGATGGCAGGGGCCTATCAGCCCCCTTTCATCTTTAGGCGTCGATATTGGCAGCCCGCAGCGCGTTCGTTTCGATGAAATGGCGGCGGGGTTCCACCTCATCACCCATCAACATGGTGAAGACTTTGTCGGCTTCAATGGCGTCTTCGATGCGCACTTGCAGCAAGCGGCGAACTTCAGGGTCCATGGTGGTTTCCCAAAGCTGCTCGGGGTTCATTTCGCCAAGGCCTTTGTAGCGTTGGCGGCTGACCGCTGACTCAGCCTGGTTGAGCAACCACGCCATCGCATCGCGGAAGTCCGACACCTTGGCAGACTTGGCCTTGTCTCCGGTGCCACGCGTCACTGTTGCGCCGTCGGACAGCAGGTTGCGCAAGCTGGCGCCAGATTTGGCGAGCTTGGCGTAATCGGCCCCAAGGACAAAGTCCTGCGTGATCACGCTGGCGCGCTCGTTGCCGTGGTGTTGGCGCGCAATGCGCAGCAGTGGCTTATCGGTGCGGTCGTCAAACTTGGCTTCCACCATCGCGTCGGTCAATGCGGCTTGCAGCGATGCGGCACTGGTGGCGGCGACTTCCATATTGGAGAGGTCGAGGTCGACACCATTGGAAATGGCGTGGAGTGCTTCGACGTCCATGAACATGGACAGCCTCTCGATGGTGAGTTGAACGCCCTGCTGTTGCAGCGCAAGCTCGCTCAGGGTATCGCCGCTCAGGGTGCGCCCTTGAGGGCCACCCGTGTGGATTTCCGCGTCCTTGAGGGCCACTTGCAGCAAGTAGTCGTCTAAGGCGCGTGCGTCTTTCAGATACTGCTCATCCTTGCCAGACTTCACCTTGTAGAGTGGGGGCTGCGCAATATAGATGTAGCCGCGCTCCACCAACTCGGGCATTTGCCGATAGAAGAATGTCAACAGCAAAGTGCGGATGTGTGCGCCGTCGACGTCGGCATCGGTCATGATGATGATGCGGTGGTAGCGAAGCTTTTCGACGTTGAAGTCGTCCACCCCTGATTTGCCATCGAAGCTTGCCGTCTTGCCGATGCCTGTACCCAAAGCGGTGATCAGGGTCAGGATCTCGTTGGACGCCAGCAACTTTTCGTAGCGTGCTTTTTCGACGTTCAAGATCTTGCCGCGCAGCGGCAGAATCGCTTGGAACTTGCGGTCGCGTCCTTGCTTGGCAGAGCCTCCTGCGGAGTCACCCTCAACGAGGTAGATTTCGCATTGGGCAGGGTCCTTTTCTTGGCAATCGGCCAGCTTGCCGGGCAGCCCCATGCCATCAAGCACGCCTTTGCGGCGCGTCATCTCACGGGCCTTGCGAGCCGCTTCGCGGGCCCGCGCGGCGTCGACAATCTTGCCGCAAATGATTTTCGCGTCGTTCGGACGCTCTAACAAATATTCAGCGAGTGCCTTGGCGACGATGTCCTCCACCGGTGCCCGCACCTCGCTAGACACCAGCTTGTCTTTGGTTTGGCTTGAAAACTTGGGCTCGGGCACTTTCACGCTGAGCACACAAGTGAGGCCTTCGCGCATGTCGTCACCGCTGATCTCGACCTTGGCTTTCTTGGCGAGTTCATTGTCATCGATGTACTGCTTGACCACGCGTGTCATGGCCGCGCGCAACCCGGTCAAGTGCGTGCCACCATCGCGTTGCGGGATGTTGTTAGTGAAGCACAGGACTTGCTCGGTGTAGCTGTTGTTCCACTGCATGGCCACTTCAACCGAGATCGTGGTGTTCTGCTCACTTTGGCGTTCGCCGGTGGCGTGAAACGCGTTGGGGTGCGTGATGGATTTGCCCGCATTGATGAACTCGACAAAGCCCTTGACGCCTCCAGCACCAGAGAAGTCGTCTTCCTTGCCGCTGCGCTCATCAACCAAGCGGATGCGCACACCATTGTTCAAAAAGGACAACTCGCGCAACCGCTTGGACAAGATTTCGTAATGAAAATCGTTGTTTTGCTGAAAGATTTCAGGGTCTGGCAAAAAGTGAACTTCGGTGCCTTGCTTTTCCGTGTCACCCGTGACGCGCATGGGAGAGACTTCAACGCCATCGACGCTTTCCACCAATCGGTTTTGCACAACGCCGCGCGCAAACTCCAGCGCATGAACCTTGCCCTCGCGCCGCACAATCAATCTCAACCATGTTGACAACGCGTTCACACACGACACACCCACGCCGTGCAAACCACCGGACACTTTGTAGCTGTTTTGGTTGAACTTTCCACCCGCATGGAGCTCTGTCAAAGCAATTTCGGCCGCGCTGCGTTTGGGCTCATGCTTGTCGTCGTTCTTGACCCGGGTTGGGATGCCGCGGCCGTTATCTGTCACGGAGATCGAGTTGTCGCTGTGAATGGTCACAACGATGTCGTCGCAGTGTCCAGCCAGGGCTTCATCGATCGAGTTGTCGACGACTTCAAAAACCAAATGGTGCAAGCCCGTGCCGTCGGAAGTGTCGCCGATATACATGCCGGGACGCTTGCGCACCGCTTCCAAGCCCTCCAGGATCTGAATGGAGCTTTCGCCGTAGCCGTCGGCTGCAGGTTGGGGGACTTGTTCTT
>JALQVJ010000132.1 GCA_023260355.1 Burkholderiaceae bacterium
GGCCAGCATGGCTCAATTGGATGCACACTGGCATGGCAGGCGCTTGCGCTCTGGCTCGGTGCAAATGCTCCGCCAATGCGGCGGCTGTGGCATCGTCCCAGAGCCCCAAGCAGCCTGGGCTGATGCGCCCGTCGCGCGTCACCGCGGTGGCTTCAATGATGAACAGGCCCGCACCGCTGTTGAGCATATTCGTCCAGTGCGTCAGATGCCAGTCATTGGCTTTGCCGTCCAAGGCTGAGTACTGACACATGGGCGCAACGACCAAGCGGTTGGCCAAAGTCAATGGCGAGCCATGGTCGCCGCCCAATGTCCAACTGGTGAATGTTTTGCTCATCGCCTTGTACCCCATCTGCTGTCAAACCAAGAAGTGCGGAAGTATTGTGGAGCGCGCTCAGTACGCTTGGTACATAGGTGACTAACCAAACTGCGATTGTGGCTTTTACTCATATCTTCAACAATCGCCGCATTTCGCCCACCAGAACTCAGGAGATTTTTATGCTCGACCCCCAGGCACAGAACCTGCTCAAGCTCATGGCCGACAAAGGCATTGCGCCAGTCCACACCGTTTCGCCTGCGGATGCACGAGAGGCGTATGTTCAACGGCGCTTCGCAACTCAAAATCAACCTCCCGAAGTCGCCGAAGTGAGAATGCTCTCAGCCTCGGGGCCCCATGGCGAGATTCCGATGCGGCTGTATCGGCCGGCAAGCGCCGCCGCGACTGGCGCTGGCGCGCTGGTCTACTATCACGGCGGTGGTTGGGTCATTGGGGACTTGGACACCCACGACACGCTGTGCCGCGACCTCGCGTTGCAGGCGCAATGTGTCGTGATTTCCGTGGACTACCGGCTCGCTCCGGAACACGCGTTTCCCGCGGCGGTCGATGACAGCATCGCTGCCTTTAAGTACGTGGCCAGCCAAGCCAGCGAATTGGGCATCGATGCTCACCGCATCGCAGTAGGTGGCGATAGCGCGGGCGGCAATCTGGCGGCCGTCGTCTCGCTGGTTCAGCGAGACGCGGCGACCGAAACGGCCAATGCGCCCCAGCCTTGCTACCAGCTGTTGATTTATCCGGCCACTGACATGCGCGCTGTGACGCCCTCTCATCAACACAACGGGCAGGGCTACCTGCTGACTTCAGACACGATCAAATATTTTCGTGGGCACTACTGCCCACAACCCGCCCAATGGGAAGACTGGCGCACCTCACCTTTGCTGCACCCCAACCTCAAAGGTTTGCCTCCAGCCCTGGTCCTTACTGCGGGCTACGATCCCTTGAGAGACGAGGGTCTGCTGTACGCCAACGCCTTGTCTGAGAACGGCAACGCTTGCCAGTACGTTTGCTTTGAAAGACAGCTTCATGGCTTTGTCCCCATGGGCAAAGTCTTGGACGAAGCCAACACGGCGGTCAGCCTCTGTGCGTGGAGTCTGAAAAAAGCGCTGGCATAAGCCAACGCTGTTGGTGCCCACAAAAAAGCCCCTTGACTGGGGCTTTTGATCTTGGCGCTTGTCAACCTGCGTCAATGCAAGTGGCGAGGCTTTCTGCCAGAACCATGACCGCCGCCGAAACCGCGCGAAGGTCCACCCCACTGAGTGGCATCGACCAAGGCTTTGTACCGCTGCTCAAAGAGTTGGTCGATGGCCATCACCACCCCTCCCAGCTC
>JALQVJ010000225.1 GCA_023260355.1 Burkholderiaceae bacterium
CTGCTGATCTTGCCGCGCGAGGGCGGATACATCTTTCGCATGTATGTTGAGCTCGACAAGTTGCGCCCCGACGAGCGCGCCGCGCAAAAGAAGCTGACCCAAGACGACATGATCGCAGCGGCCAACCGCATCATTCGCCCCTACTCTGTCGATGTCAAAGAGGTGGTGTGGTGGTCGATCTATGACATTGGGCACAGCCTCACCGACCGCTTCGATGACGTGCCCGAGGGCGAGGACCGCGACCCACGCGTCTTTGTCGCCGGCGACGCATGTCACACCCACTCACCCAAAGCAGGCCAGGGCATGAACGTGTCGATGCAAGACACCTTCAACCTGGGCTGGAAGCTCATCCACGTGCTGCAGGGGCGCGCTGCCCCCAGCTTGTTGCGCTCGTACTCCAAAGAGCGTCTGGCCGAAGCCAAGCGCTTGGTCGACACCGACCACCACTGGTCGCGCGTGATGTCTGCGCCCACCACCCAAGCAGAGCGCGACGGCACCGAAGAGCCACGCATCATTCGCCAGTTCAAGGACAACCTCGAGTTCACCGGTGGCACCGCCGTGCAGTACGACAAGTCCTACCTGTTTGCCAATAGCGCGCACCAAGCGCTGGCGAGCAAAGAGGTGATTGGCCGGCGCTTTCACTCGGCCCCCGTGGTGCGTGTGTCCGACGCCAAGCAAATGCAGCTCGGGCACGTGGCTGAGGCCGACGCCCGCTGGCGCATCTATGCGTTTGCCGGTCAAGCCGATAGCTCGGCACCGGGCTCGGCGATTCACCAGCTGGCCGACTGGCTGCAAAACGACCCCAACTCGCCGGTGGTCAAACACACCCGCCCCGGCGAAGACATCGACGCCGTCATCGACGTGCGCGCGGTGTTCCAGCAGACCTTTGACCAACTGGCCTATGAGGACATGCCTGAGTTTTTCAAACCCAAGACTGGCAAGCTGGGGCTGCAAGACCACGAAAAGATCTTTTGTGTCGATCACAAAGGCGTGGGCGATATCTACGACATGCGCGGCATCGATCGCCAGCAGGGTTGCATGATCGTGGTGCGCCCTGATCAGTACGTGGCCCACGTGCTGCCGCTCAACGGCTACCAAGAGCTCAGCGCGTATTTCGCCAACATCTTGCGCTGACGCCCACACTGAGACACTGCGCCGTGCAGCAAAAAGCCCAGCGATGCTGGGCTTTTTTTGTGGTGGCAGTGGCGCCCTGCCCCTTTGTCAGTAGAGCGCGATCACCAGCCCTGCCGCTAGGCCAGCCAATCGCCGCCACACCGGCTGGGGCGCGATCAGAGCGAATGACAACAGCGCCAAGCCCACGACCATTTGTGCCATGCTGACTGCCGCATCGAGCGGTGCTGTCCACCATGCGATCAGGCTCGGATGAGTGACGATACCCAGTGGCACAACATACAGGCCGACCCCGAGTGCCATCGCGCTCAAAGCGACTTTCAACCAGTGCTCGCCCACCATGCCTGCCGCAATGAACACGGCGCCACACACCGGTGGCGTGATGGTCGACAAGAGCGCAAACCAAAATACAAACAGGTGCACCTGCAAGGGCTCCAACCCGAGTTGGGTCAGTGCTGGCCCGGCCACAGATACGCAAATGATGTATGCCGCAGTGGTCGGCACCTCCATGCCGAGCACCAGACAGGCCAAAGCCGTGAGCAGGAGCGACCCCCATAAAGAGCCATGCCCACTGGACAAAATCACCGAAGTGATCTTGACGCCCAGACCCGTGATCGCCAGCACGCCCACGATGATGGAGGCACACAAGATGATGCTTGCGATCATCGCGACTTGGCGCCCAGCGTTGTTGCATGCCGCTGCAATCCGCTCGCGAACTGCCGGCCAGTGGGACTTGCCTTGCGCATCCACAAACAGCAGCAACGCACCCACGCCCGCTGCAAAACAGGCGGCGTATTCAGGCGTCCAATCCATCACAAACATGCCCAACAACAGGGCCGCAAATGGCACCGCAAAAAATGCGCTGGTCGTCCAGAGCCGCCGGCGCGTGGGCTGCTCACTGTTCGGGATGGCCGCCAGTGGCTCACGCCGGTTCCAGGCGTTGATACCGACCCAAACAGTCCAAAAGTAAAGGATCGCGGGCAGACTGGCCGCAGCCATGATGGTCACGTAGGGGGTCGACGTGAGTTCGACCATGACGAACGCACCCGCGCCCATCAGGGGCGGCATGATTTGTCCACCCGACGACGCCACGGCTTCGACTGCGGCGGCCAGCCGTTTGGGATAGCCCAGCTTGGTCATGGCGGGCAAAGTGATCGCCCCGGTGGACGCCACATTGGCTGAGGCGGACCCAGAAATAGAGCCGAACAAGGCCGAAGACACGACCGAGACCTTGGCAGCGCCGCCGACCAAACGGCCGGCCGCCGCAGATGCCAAGTTCATAAAGCCTTGACCCGCCTCGCCTGCGTTCAAGATGGCGCCAAAGACCACAAACACGGCAACCACCCCAACAGAGACGCCCGTCAAGCTGCCCCACAGGCCGCCCTCTGCAATCGTGAGCGTGCCTAAAAAACTGGCCAGCGGCAGGCCAGCGTGCCCGAACTCACCGGGGATGTATTGCCCCCAAATGCCATACGCCAAGGCCAGAGCGGCCATGACCGGCAGCGGCCACCCAATCGCGCGGCGCGCGCCTTCGATCACCACCAACAGCAAGGCGGCGGCGGCGAACAACTGCGCCTGCCCCTCGAGCGCGCCGTACTGATCGCCCAAGGCATCGGCGTTGAGGGCCACCCAAAGGCAAGCCCCGACGCCGATCAATGTCCACAGGGTCCCGCTGAGTGCAGATTTACCTGGCACGGCCGACGCCAAGAAAATCCACGGCAGCACATAAGCCATGTGCAGAGGGCGCAGCACCAAGTTAGGGACCAAGCCATAGAGGACCAGACCCAAGTGCATGGCGATGCCGACCGCGCCCCAGAGGGTCCAGACCCAGGCTTTAGACCCCATCAAAGACTCCTGTGCATGGCTTCAGCGTGGGGCCTTCCCATCACATTTGTCCAGCTTGCAGCTTCATGCCTTTTTCTTTGTAGTAGCGCACAGCGCCAGGATGGATCTGGGTTGAAATGGTGGCCAAAGACGCTTCAGTCACGCCTTTCCACCAAGGGGCCTGTGCGCTCATCGCCGCCTTTTGATCCCAGAAGGTCTTGGTCAAGGCGTACGCCACATCATCGCTCATGCTCGTGGTCGCGTAGGCCACCACGGGCAGCGTGGTGGTGTTCACGTCAGCCGCCTGCTTGGAGTAGGTGCCAGCCGGAATGGTCAGTGCATCGCGCTTGGTCAGCTTGATTTGGTCGGCGTTCAAGCCAACGACCACCACGGGGGTCGAAGCCGCAGCCTCCACGACGTTGGGCGCGGGCCATGAACCTGCCGTCACGAACGCATCGATCTGTCCGTTCTTGAGGGCAGCCACAGCGTTCGACAACTCGACGTCAACGAGCTTGACCTTGTCTTTGATGCCCAACAGCTCGAGGTACTTCTCGCCTTCCTTGGCGCCAAAGGAGCCCTTGCCCAGCAGCAAAGATTTGCCGGCCAAATCGGTCCAGCTGTTGATGTTGCGGTCTGCGCGCGCCACCAAGTGCATGGTCAATGCAGGAATGGGGAACAGCGCACGAATCTCTGCAAACTTGGGGTGTGTTTTGTCCTTGAATGGGCCCTTGCCTTCTTGGGCCATGCCGATCAAGGCTGGCGGCGTGGTGAACACGTAGTCACCACCCCGTGCGCGCACTTCCATCACGTTTTGTGTTGACCCTTGGCTTTCCTCGACGGTGACCATGATCTGGCCTTTGCTACCCGCCTTCATGGCCTCAGCCAGTTCGACGCCCATTTGGTAATACGACGAACCTGCTTTGGCAGATTTGTAAGTCACTTTGGACTCTGCCATCGCACCGGATGCCACGAAGCACATTGCAGCTGCAAGCACTGCGGTTTTGAATGTGAGTTTTGCCATGTGTTGCTCCAATTAGTCAGTATCGATCGCCACGCGATTCGGGAGCAGCAAGGCTATTACAAGCGACACCCCGGCTGTGTCACTTTTGTGCGCGTTGGATATCAAGCGGTCCAGCGCCAAAACCAGGGGCCATTGGCGCTGGCAACTGACCTCAGCGCCCCGCCAGCCAGTCGGCGCCGCGCTGGTAGAGGCCCTGAACGATGTCGCCCTTGAGTTGCGGCATGTCCATCTTGACTTGGTAGCCAATGCCCGTTTGGATGTAGGCCAGATGCTTGTACCCCTCTGGCATGGTGGCCAAGCGGGCCTGGTCGAGCACCAATGTCGCAGCGGGGTCGATGGGATCGATGCGGTCTTTTTCGTAAATGGGCTGCCGATGCACCAAGCCCCAGCGCCCGTCGCGGCGCTCAAAGAAGTCATAAAAGCGCCCAGTGCACACCACATCGCACAACACATCGTGCACAGGACCGCGCTGCGAAATGGTCATTTTGGTTTGAGAGATGGCGCGATCACCGTTGACCTCGACTGACGTGCCACCCAAAAAATGCAGGATGCTCACGCCGCGATTCCAACCCTCGATCGTGACGCGAATGAACTCCTCAAAGTGGCCCTGAAACCAAGTAGCCATCATCACGCCGTCGTCGTGCCACACCGTGCGAAAGCGATTCCAATCGCCGGCGTCGCGCCACACCGCCCAGTTTTCGACCAGTTGGCGAATCGTCAACTCGTCGCTCCAGTCTTCCAAGCTCTTGCTCATGTTGTGCCCTCTTCAATCATCGTATTGGGTCCACCCAAAGCCCGGGCGCGCTAATGCGCCGCGGATGTGGGGCGGCGCTGTGAGCTGCCACCAGCCGCCCTGGCCTGCTTTACGCTGCCGAAGCCGCTGATCGTTGGCGCGCCGACACGATGAGTGGCAGACACCCCAGCACGGCAGCGACCAAACTGGTCCATGATCCGCCGGGCACCAAGTCGTGCGGCATCAGCGTGAGCAAGCCCGCTGCGCCAATCCCCAACCGCCAACTGGCCTTGAGCGCGCTTTGGAAATAACCGCTCACAGCGACTGACATCATCAGCACGCCCATGACCGCAAAGGTCACATCCATCGCAACGATCCAAGGCGAGCCTTTCAAAATCAGACTGGGCGACAGCGCAAATAGGAACGGCACCACATACGCAGGCCACCCAAACCGCACTGACGCAAGCCCCGTTTGCATGGGGTTGGCACCCGCGATACCCGCAGCGGCAAACGCCGCGACAGCCACGGGCGGCGTGATCATGGACATCATGCCGAAGTACAGAACGAACAAATGCGCTGCAATGCGATCGACGCCAAGCTCAACCAAGGCAGGGGCCACGAGTGTCGCGAGCAACACATACACGCCCAAGGTTGGCAAGCCCATACCCAAAATCACGCACACCACAGCGGACATGAACAGCAGCGCCATCTTGCTGCCACCACCAAGCTGCACCAAGGCGTATGTCAGGTTGAAACTGAGGCCAGTCATGTTGAGCACGCCAATCACCATGCCGGCGGCGGCGCAAATCAAAATCAAATCCATGGAGCCGCGACCAGATTGGCCAATGGCGCTCCAGAGCAACTTGAACTTGGGCTTTTCACCCTGATATCCCCAAATCATCGACGACACCAATACGGCGGCAGTCGCTGCCAGAGCTGACTTGGCGGGCTGCCAGTTGAAGGCAAACAGCGTCAATATCAACACGGCAAATGCCAGCACAAAGTGCCAACCAGAACGGATGTCTTTCCATTGCGGGCGCTGCACTTTGGGCACGGGGGCGATGTTGTACTTGACTGCTTCTAAGTGCGCTTGCACAAACAAGGCCACGTAATACAGCAGGCCAGGCACCAGGGCCGCCATGGCCACAGTGGCATATGGCACATACAAAAATTCGGCCATCAAAAACGCAGCCGCACCCATCACTGGAGGCAACAACTGACCGCCTGTGGACGCCACTGCCTCAATGGCAGCCGCCTTGTGTGCGGGGTAGCCACTGCGCTTGATCATGGGGATGGTGACCACACCCGTGGACATCACGTTGGCCACCGCGCTGCCTGAGATCGAGCCAAAGATCGCAGACGCGATGACGGCGATTTTCATGGCACCACCGCGCAGCCCGCCCATCAGCATGAGCGAGACGTCGGTGAAAAACTTGGCGCCACCCACCCGATTGAGGGTCACGCCAAACAACACAAATGAGATCACCACGGTGCAGGCGATCTGCAAGGGAATGCCCAAAATGCCGTTGACATCCAACGACAGGTAAGACGCGATCTTGTCCCAGGGCTGAGCCCGACCGGCCAATCGACCGGGCATCATGTCACCCGCCATCGCATACCCAATGAAGGCCAACACGACAATGAACAAGGTCCAGCCGACCGTGCGCCGCAGGGCCTCGAGCGTGAGCGGCAACATGATCACCCCGATGGCCACCGCTTGGGGTGGGCGAAGCAACACCAAATCAACCAGACTTGGGTATCGCAACGCCATGAAAACACCACCCGCCAACACGACCACAGCCGCCAGCTGATCGAACCAAGGCGGTGGCCCTTGGTGCGCTCGACCACTGGCGTCCCGCAAGATAAAAGCCAAGGCCGCCGAAAGGGCCAAGACCAGCGACAGCAACTGTGCCGGGTAAAACGCCAGTCCCAATGTGCGCGGGATATCAAGCGACCAGGCCGCTGCCAACAACACGATGGCAGCAGCCAAGCCCGACGTCGCGAGCGCGAAGAAACCTGACGCTGGTGTGGACAGGTCTTCGCTGTCCGCTTTATCTGCGGGGGTGTGGTTCATGATGGTGGGAGTGCTTTACTCTTTCCAGATACCAACTTCTTTGTAGAACTTGATGGCGCCGGGGTGATAAGGCACTCCACCGTTGGGGCCGACCATTTCCTTGGGATTGAAGAGGCGGAAAGGTGGCAGCAACTCACCCAACTTTGCGGCGTTGTTGTACATCGCCTTGGCCACTGCGTAGGCTGCGTCGTCAGACATCTTTTCGCCAGCAGCGATGGCTTGCGGATACGTCAACATCCAAGTGGGCTCTTTGATGCCGGGGCCAGCTGCAGGGCCAGGCTGCACCAACGTGGCGTAGCCCACTGGCCAGTGCTTGCGAATCTTGTCGTCGGTGTCAGCGGCTTTGACGATCTTCAGTGCGCGGATACCGCCCACTGAGGCATCGGCTTCGCGCACTTTGCCTGCGCCGATCGCGAACATGAACGCATCCGCTGCGCCGGTCATGAACGCATTGGCACCACCCACGACGCTGGGCACGGGCACGGGCTTCATGTCGGACTCGACCATATCAGCGGTGGCGTACATCGCGGCGTTTTGGGGGTTGATCGTCTTTTGCGCGGTGTAACCAGAGGTCATGCGCTTGCCCTTGAGGTCTGCCACAGTCTGCATGTCGCTGTCTGCGCGCACAAAGATCGCCACGCGCAATGGGTAGTGCAAAGCCAACAAGCGCAGACCCTTGTAGGGACGCCCTGCAAACCACTCCTCACCTTTATAGGCGTAGCTCAACTCTTGCAAGTTGACAGGGCCCATGTCGAATTCGCCGGAACTGACCAAAGGCAAGAACTGGTTAGGGCTGGTGGCGGGTTGAACGGTGGCGTTGACGCCGTTTTCGTTCAGCACCTTGGCAATGGCCACGCCAATGCTGTGATAGATCGCACCTGGGTTGGAAGTGGCGATCGTGATTTGCTGCGCTTGGGCAGCAGCGAACGCTGCACCCATGGCGAGTGCAACGGCGATTTTCTTGAAGCGTTTCATGGTTTGTCTCCTTGGTGTCTTGGCCTACTAACACAGGCGTTGAAATAATAGTCACCGCGTTTGAACACACAAGCCACATTGGCGACGCATAACCACACGGAAGGTAGGCGCATGTCCTCCAAAGACGCACAACACCAGACTGCCGCAACGCACTTGCTCAAACAAATGAAGCGCGAAGGCGTGCACCACCTCTTGGCCAACGCGGGCACGGACTTCCCGTCCATCATCGAGGCCCTCAGCGAAGACCAGGCCTCTGGTGAGATGCCAGAGGCGCTTGCGATCCATCACGAAAACGTCGCTGTGGGTATGGCGCATGGCTACTACCTCGCCAGCGGTCGCGTGGCAGCTGTCATGGTTCACGTGAATGTAGGCCTGGCCAACTGCACCATGGGCGCACTCAACGCGGCATCAAGCCAAGTCCCCGTGCTGCTGATGTCTGGGCGCTCGCCCATCACGGAGGGTGGTCGGCACGGCAGCCGTTTGTTGCCCATCCACTGGGGGCAAGAGATGTACGACCAAGCCGCTATGGTGCGCGAAGCGACCAAATGGGAATACGAGTTGCGCTACCCCGAGCAGGCCACGACCGCGGTACACCGCGCGGTAGCCGTAGCCACCGCCGCACCGGCTGGCCCCGTGTATTTGAGTTTGCCGCGCGAAGGTTTGGCCGAGCCCGTCCAGATCACCACACGACCCGTGGTCAGCAGCGTGCAACACGCCCCGGCGCCCCACCCCGACGCCATCGCACAAGCGGCGCAACTCTTGGCAGGAGCCAAGCGGCCTGTTGTCATCGTCCAGCGCACACCCGTGGGCGGTGAGATCACCGATCTGGCCACACTAGCGGACGAAGCGGCTTGGGGTGTTTGCGAGTTTTGGCCGACCGCGAATGCCATGGCCACCCACCATCCTTCGCACATTGGCTTCGACCCAGCGGCGGTGATCAAAGACGCGGATGTCGTCCTCACCATTGGCGCGATGGTGCCCTGGGCACCCATGCACGCCCTGCCTGCCCAAGCCAAAGTGATCGCCATCGGGCTTGACCCACTTGAGCAAACGGTGCCGTACCGTGGGTTCCCGGCCGACGTATTGATTGGTGCAGACCCCGGGCTGGCCATCAGTGCATTGCGCCACGCGCTGCTAGGTGCCACCCCGCAAGACACGCTGGATGACCGCCGAGGGTTTCTGCGCGATGCGCGCGCATCCCAAGCCCAGGCTGTCGCACAGCAGATCCAAGCCGCCGAGCAAGGCCCGATGAATCACGCGTTCATCAGCCGCATCATTTCAGACGAGGCCGGCCCTGACGCCCTGGTGTTTTCTGAGTTGGGCGCCATTGGCGGTGCGCTTGAGTTGCATGCGCCGGGGCGTCTGTTTTGGACGCCCTTGGCCGGTGGCCTGGGCTGGGGCGTGCCCGCGGCGTTGGGGGCGAAACTCGCGAATCCAGACGCCACGGTGATCGCCACCGTGGGCGATGGCTCTTACTTGTTTGCCAATCCGTCAGCGTGTCACCAAGTGTCGGCTGCGCACCAGTTGCCGGTATTGACGATCCTGTTCAACAACGGCCGCTGGCAAGCGGTCAAGCGCGCGACGCTGTCGATGTATCCAGACGGAGAGGCCGCCGCGCAAACCACCATGCCCCTCACTGATCTTGGGCCAGCGCCCGATTACTGTGCCGTGGCGCGGGCCCATGGCGCCTACGCCGAGCGTGTGGATCACCCGCACCAATTGCGCGATGCGATGCGACGGGCGCTGAAAGAACTGCGCGACAACGGTCGCCAAGTCTTGCTCGACGTGGCGATGCCCTGAAGCTTGGGGCGGTTGGCTCAGGACAGCCAGCGCCCCGTGAGTCGCGCCAACAAACGCTTGGGATCGGCGGGGTCGGCTTGACCGCGCCATGCCACGTGCTGATCGGGGCGAACCAGGTACAGCGCGTGTGGGTGCAAGTCTGATGACTCAATGTCGAGCACCGTGAGCGGCATGCCCAAGTCGCTGGCGGTTTGCACAATCGATGCGCCAGCGTGTGCCACAGTTCGCACCAACGTGTAGTTTTTGCCGAGGTGGTCGTACAGCGACGACCCATCGGGCATCGTGCGGTGCGCAAAGCGGCAGCCTGGCACCGTGGATGGCGTGTAGCTGGCCATCGAATAGGCCGGAGCCGCCTCTTCGTCATAGCAAATGATCGGCGACTGGTCGTAGTAGTAACCAAAGTTGAGTCCAGCACAAGCGTATTGCGGCGTGTTGAGCTGACAGGTTTGTTCGCCATACCACTGCCGCGCGGCTTCGCCCTCCGGCGTGTCGTCTTCGATGTTGGCTGGCACAGCGGCCCGGTTTTTGATCATCGTCTCTGCCGTGCGCATCGCGTGATGTGACACTTGGTCAGTGATCGGCCAACGCTCCGCTTCGTAGGCGTGCAACATGTCGGGGTGTGCCCAGCCTTGCATCACCGCGGCCATGAGCCACGTCAAGCCTGCGGCATCGGCAATGCCCGCGTTCATGCCGTAGCCGGCCATGGGCACCCACAAGTGCGCACTGTCGCCGGCCAAAAACACGCGGCCCCGCGCCATCTTGTCTGTCATCAATCGGCGCCCAGTCCAGTCCTCGACGCGCAAGATCTCGTACTCGAACTCCGGCCCAACACCCAAAATAGCGCGCAGGCATTTGTCGCGGTCAACGGTCTCAAAGGTCTCGTCTGGTTTGACGTAGTTGTGCACCAAAAAACGGTCATCGTTGTCGATGGTGTAGATGGTGCCGCTGCGTTCCAGGTTGATGTTCAAAATGCCCCACGCTTCACCGCCCTGCATGCGCCGCGTGAGTCCGGGCGCGCGGATGTAGGTCGACTGCACGTGTTGAATCACCGGAGTGCCGTCAAGTTTGGCGCCAATGTGCTTGCGCACCATCGATGCGCCGCCATCGCAACCAATGAGATAGGCCGCGTCCATCACCTTTTGCTCACCGCTGGCCATCTCCACATGCACGCGCACATGGTCATCGGCGTCCTCGATTTGTGTCACGCTCGCGCCGAAACACACCGTCAAACCGGGCGTGCGCTGTGCCACGGCGTGCAACACCGGTTCAAGAAAAATCTGGTTCATGCGGTGCGGTGGCTCCACCGTTGGCCACCCCACATCCGCGCCCGGCGCGCCGGTCTGCCGGCCCTTGCGCCCCGGAATCAAAATGCGGCCGATGTCGGGTCCAGTGGCTCGCGTGCGCACTGCCACGTCATGCGGGAAGTCGTCGCGAAAGCCGGCCGCCCTCACCTCGTGGGCAAAGCCCATGCGCCGGAACGTCTCCATCGTGCGGGACGCGATGTGGTTACAACGCACTGTTGTGGAGTCTGGCGTCTCGCGCCGCTCGAGCACCGTGACGGCCACGCCGCGCTGGGCGAGATCAATCGCCGCGACCAAACCGACTGGGCCTGCCCCGACCACGATGACTTGATCACGCGCAGCGGAAAAGGGATTTGCATTCATGTGACACAACCTTCGAGACCAATCTCCTAACATCGTGCCCTGAAAAATATATCCCCACTGATTTGTGTGCGACAGCACCAGGAGCAAAACATGGTCAATGAAATCACCGCAGATGTCGCAATCGCCGGCGCTGGTCCGGTGGGTTTGGGCTTGGCGATTGACCTGGCACAACAAGGCAAAACCGTCGTTTTGCTCGAAAAAACACAGACCTTGCACCGCATCCCCAAGGGCCAAAGCCTGACCCAACGCACGGGTGAGCATTTCCGCCGCTGGGGGGTGTCTCAAGCGGTGCGGGATATCAGCCCGATTCCGCCGAGCTTTGGCAATGCCGGCGTGATCACCTATGGGCAGTTGCTGGGCCAGTACAGCTACGACTGGTTTCAGCGCTCCCGCGTGCGGCCCTACTATTTCACGGACAACGAGCGCCTGCCCCAGTATTTGTTAGAGCAAGTGCTGCGCGCGCGTGCCTTGTCACTGCCCAACATCCAACTTCACACGGGCACGACCGTCACAGGCGTCACACAAGACGCTGACGGGGCCACGCTCACCGGCGCCAACGAACAGGGGCAAGAGAGTGTGCGTGTGCGCGCCCAATACGTGGTGGGGTGTGATGGTGCTCGATCGTTCGTGCGCGAACAAGTGGGCATCACCCAGTCCACCGACCACAAGGGCCCCAAGATGGTGTTGCTGGTGTTTCGCTCGCCAGAGTTGGATGCGCTGTTGCGCGAACGCTTCCCGGGCAAAACGATCTTCAACGCGATGAATCCGGACATCGGCGGGTATTGGCAGTTCTTGGGCCGAGTGGACTTGGACAGCGGCTGGTTCTATCACGCACCCGTGCCGGACGACACGACCCGAGACAACTTCGATTTCAAGAGTTACTTGCACCAAGTGGTCGGCGCCGAATTCGACGTCGCGTTTGAACACATTGGTTTTTGGGACTTGCGCATTTCGATGGCGGACAACTACCGCCAAGGGCGCGTGTTCATTGCAGGAGACGCCGCGCACAGCCACCCACCCTACGGCGGCTATGGCGTCAACACAGGTTTTGAAGACATCACCAACCTGAGCTGGAAACTGGTTGCCAGCCTCGACGGCTGGGCGGGACCAGCGCTGCTCGACAGCTACAGCGCCGAGCGTTTGCCTGTCTTCAAGTCGATTTCACAGGACTTCATTGGCCGCATGATCGACGACTTCGGCACCTTCTGTGCCCAGCACAATCCACAGGTCGATTTGGCCGACTTTGAGCGGGCATGGCAAGAGCGCATCGACGCCGACGATGTCGACGTGACTGAATTTTTGCCCCACTACTCAGGCTCACCGTTGGTCACAGGCAGCGCCGGTGGGCCTTCAGGTGCGCGTGGCAAGCACGAGTTCACGGCACGCGCCGGTCACCACTTGGCACCGCAAGACCTGCCCGATGGCTCCGACTTGTGGGATCACTTGGGTCGCCAATTCGTGTTGCTCGAGTTCACCGACCAACTGGACGCAGCTGAAGCGTTTTCTGCGGCGGCGAGCGACATGGGTGTGCCACTCAAAGTTGTGCACCAGCCCTCCGCGGCGCTGGTGCAAGCCTATGGCGCTGAGCGCGTGTTGGTGCGGCCGGACTTGTTCGTCGCGTGGACGTCGAACGATCAAAGCGCGCCGCTGGACGTGTTGGCGCGCTCGATTGGTGCACCAGCCACGGCACTGGCCTGAGGTCTCAGCCCACGTAGTGCACGAAGCTGGCGTTGTCTTCGCGCACGGACTTGACCTGGTTGGCGACAAACGACTCGTCTGGGTAGCCCATGGCGATGCAAATCATGATGATCTGATCGTCCGGGATGCCCGCGTGCTCGTGCACCACTGCCGACTGCATGATGCCTTGGCCATTGATCACGCAGCCCAAGCCGCGCTCCCAGGCGGCCATCACGATTGCATGTGAGAAGGCCCCTAGGTCAAACTGACTGATCGCGGCTGGCTCAAGGTAGCGGTCGTAAGTCAACACCAAAGACACCGGCGCGTCGAACTGGCGAAAACCCCGCATCACCCAGTCTTGCCGGCGCGCTTTGTCGTCACGCGCGATGCCCATGGCTTCAAACAACTGGATAGCGATGTCGATTTGCCGCTGGCGATGGGCGCCTTCGTACTTTTCACTCATCGGAAAATCGCGCTTGGGTGGCACGCCGTTGAGCATGTTCTCGGTGTTGCCCCGGCGGATGCGCTCGAGCGGCTCACCCGACACCACGTAAACCCGCCAAGGCTGGGTGTTCATAGACGACGGCGCCCATTTGGCGACCTCGATGATTTCCTCGATCACCTCTTTAGGTACCGGGTCAGGCTTGTAGCCGCGAATGCTTGTCCGCGCCTTGATCAATTCAGAAAATTCCATGTTGTCTTTCTTTGCATGTGTCGTGCGCTCTTGCGCCCGTGCTGCCAAGCGCGGTCTGCAAGAGTCTCAAAGCACCAAATTTATACTTGTTATATTCGAATGCTGTGCAACAACGAAGCAGAAGATTCAGTTGTGCAATACATAAGCACTCAACTAATTTCTGCCGTAGATTCATATTGTACATG
>JALQVJ010000234.1 GCA_023260355.1 Burkholderiaceae bacterium
TCCATACCCACAGCGCCACCGGCCATACCCCTGAATATGTTGCCACCGCCAATGACGATCGCCACTTGCACCCCCATCTCGGTGATCTCGGCAATCTCGGTCACCATCCGCTTGATGGTGTCTTGGTTGATGCCGAAATCATCGTCCCCCATCAAAGCCTCACCTGATAACTTGAGCAGGATGCGTCGATAGGCTGCCATGGGGAACTCCTCGATATGGGTGTAAGTGAAGTCTCGCGTGCTGTTTCCGAATGTATCAGCCCTTGGAGGCTGCAACCTGAGCTGCGACCTCAGCCGCAAAGTCGTCGACTTTCTTCTCAATGCCTTCACCCACGATGAACATGGTGAACGCTGAAACAGAGGTTCCTTGCTCTTTCAGCATCTGCTCGACAGTCTGCTTGTCGTTTTTGACGAAAGGCTGGTTGAACAGGCTGACTTCCTTGAGGTACTTTTGAATAGAGCCTTCGATCATTTTGGCGACGATGTCCGCAGGCTTACCAGACTCGGCGGCTTTGGCTTCAGCAACATTGCGCTCCTTCTGGACCAGGTCTGCAGGCACATCTGCGGCAGACAATGCCACTGGCTTCATGGCGGCGATATGCATCGCCACATCGCGTGCGGCGGTTTCGTTGCCAGCAAATTCGACCAAAACGCCAATGCGCGTACCGTGCAAATAGCTGGTCACTGCTGAGCCCTCCACACGCTTGAAACGGCGGATGGTCATGTTTTCACCGATCTTACCGACCAAGCCCTTGCGCACTTCGTCGATCGTGGGACCGAAGCCCTCCATCTCCAAAGGCAGTGCGCTCAACGCTTCCACATCAGCGGGGTTGCTCTTGGCCACGGCTTCGGCAACCGCTTGGCAAAAGCCCAAAAAGATGTCGTTCTTGGACACGAAGTCGGTTTCGCAGTTGACTTCAACCAGAGCGCCCAATGGGCCATCGATGTATGCGGAGACGACGCCCTCTGCGGTGATGCGAGCAGCCGCCTTGCCAGCCTTGTTGCCCAACTTCACGCGCAAAATTTCTTCTGCTTTGTCCATGTCCCCCGCTGCTTCGGTCAAAGCCTTTTTGCACTCCATCATGGGAGCGTCAGTTTTGGCGCGCAACGCACCAACCATGCTTGCAGTAATTGCTGTCATTTTTTTCTCCATCGAAGCAGACCCGCCACTCTGGATCTGCACCACTCAGTTACAAAAAAGGGGCTTGAAAGCCCCTGGATTTAGATCACCAGGCCATCAAGCCTCGTCATCCACTTCCACGAATTCATCGGCACCCTCAGCAGAGATCGCCTGCACCAACTCCTTGGAGGCGTTGTTGCGACCGTCGATCACGGCATCAGCGATGGCGCGCGCATACAAAGCAACGGCTTTGGATGAGTCGTCGTTACCGGGAATCACGTAATCGATTTGCTCGGGTGAGTGGTTGGTATCAACCACGCCAACCAGGGGAATACCCAGTTTGCGCGCTTCAGCCACAGC
>JALQVJ010000241.1 GCA_023260355.1 Burkholderiaceae bacterium
CCGCATGGCTGGGCGATTCCGATCTGGCGCTCGATCAACGCGGGTACATCGAAGTCAATGCACACCAGCAATCAAGCTCACATCCGCACGTATTTGCCTGCGGTGACATCGCCTCCCGCAACGATATCGAACACCCCAAGAGCGGTGTGTACGCCATCCGTGCAGGCGAGCAAATGGCGGATCAGTTGGCCGCCAGCTTGCGGGGCGGTGCATTGAAAGAAATCGCTGTCCAGCACCGAAGTTTGAATATCCTCAACACCTCTGATGGGAGAGCCATCGCAACATACGACGGCTGGAGCATGTCTGGCAGGTTGGCGCAAATCCTCAAGGACTACATTGATCGCCGGTACGTTCAATCGTTTCAAACATTGACCACGCGCACCCAAGATTGATCCTGATCAGTGATGCGGCCCACGCACGCAGCCTGTGAAAATCCGTGCGACTGAAACACGCTCAAGACCTCATTCAGTGCCTCGCCAGCGCATGAAACGAGCAAGCCACCGCTGGTCTGCGGGTCACTCAACAACTGCTGGACCAACGGCGACTCCTCGCCCATCGAAATCTCAGCGCCATAAGCAGTCCAATTGCGGCCTGAGGCACCAGTCACCATGCCGGCCTGCACCAAGGCCTGCGCATCCGGTAGCAAAGGCACGGCGCCCCAATCCAACTCAACTGTGTGCCCCGAGCCTTTGGCCATTTCCAAAGCGTGTCCTGCCAAACCAAAACCGGTGACGTCAGTGATGGCATGCACGCCGGGAAGCCTCGCCAAGTCTGGGCCAGGTGTGTTGAGTTGGGTCGTGGTTGCAACCATCGATCGGTACTGATCATGGCTGAGTGCATGCTTCTTCAGCGCAGCGGAATACACGCCAACGCCGAGTGGCTTGCCAAGCACCAAATAGTCACCCGGCTTGGCAGCCTTGTTGGTTTTGATGTGGTCGGGATGCACCAAACCCATGGCGACCAGCCCGTAAATAGGCTCCACCGAATCAATGCTGTGCCCGCCGGCAATGGGGATGCCTGCTCGTGCACACACCGACTGCCCGCCCGCCAAAATCTTCCCGATGGTTTGTGTGCTCAGCACCGAGATTGGCATGCCCACCAAGGCCAGAGCCATGATGGGCTTGGCACCCATGGCATAAACATCTGATATGGCATTGGTCGCGGCGATCGCACCAAAGTCATGGGGGTCATCAACGATCGGCATGAAAAAGTCCGTCGTCGCGACAAGCGCTTGTTCATCATTGAGGCGATACACCGCGGCGTCATCGGACGACTCAGTGCCAACCAGCAGCTCTTGGGGCATCACCATGGCCGGCATCTCCCTGAGCATGTCGGCAAGAATGCCTGGGGCAATTTTGCACCCACAGCCGCCGCCATGCGACAAGGTGCTCAGACGCGGCTCTTCGACGCCAGCGGTTTGGGGTGTACTCACAGAATCGTCCTCATGAAAGGCTGGGGAGGCCGCCATTGGCGTCTCAACCCGATCTAAAGCAAGCATTATCGGTCGGTTCCTGCGACGCGCTTCGCCTGCCAAACGGATCAGCCAAACCGCGCGCGCGCTCCTACTTTCGAAATGCCGCGCCAGCCCGCAAATGATGGTTTGACCTGCGGCTCTTGTCGCAACCCGCAGGCAGGTCTCAAAGTCCCAGTCTCGTGGCAGACCGGTCGGATACCAGCCCCTTACAGCAAGCCAGCCCGCCGGGCGGCCTGAACCGCTTCCATTTTGTTGCGCACATTGAGCTTTCGATAAATGCTGCGCACATGCTGGTTGACTGTGAAGATAGAGATCTCCAGCGAACCAGCCACTCTCTTGGCTGGGAATCCACGCTGGACCAACTCCAAGACTTGTAACTCTTTGGGGGTGAGCAGAGGCCGAATGGATAGAACAGCGGGTTCACTGTCGGCTTGGGATATGTGGTATTTCGCCAAGCGGCCAACCGTGGCGAATGGCATGGTCTCTGTGTGTCGCACGCCCTCGATCAACACTTTGGCGGCTTGACTGCTGACAAATCCTCCGCCATTCACCAAGTTGGTGATGCTTTCACCCACCCTGGTGTTGAGGTCATCCTTGAGGATATACCCATCAGCACCCGCATTGAACGCGCTCCAAATCAGCCGATGGTTGCAATACGCTGAGTGAGCCAATATCTTGGCTCGGGGGTATCGCGTGTGAACAGTCGAGATCACATCGACACCCGAACCATCCGTGAATCCAAGATCGATGAGATACAGATCGCTTTCTTGCTGACCAATATGCGTGATCGCCTCTGCAGTTGATCGACACACGGCCGCAACCCCTATCGACACATCGTCCTCTAGGCATTGCTCGAGGGCATCCGAGATGTTGGTCTCGTTTTCTAAAATGAATACCGAAATTTTCATGGCTCAAAAAATTTGTACTATTTTTGGAATCATATTTTAATCTGTAATACTTATTTAGTATGATTTTTTTCCTAGTTTAAATATGTCTTTAT
>JALQVJ010000438.1 GCA_023260355.1 Burkholderiaceae bacterium
GTGACGCGCATGCCTTGGATGAACTCACCCTTTTTGCCCAGCTTTTGGAGCAATTGCTCGATTTGGGGGCCGCCACCGTGAACCACCACAGGGCGGATACCGAGCCGCTGCAACTGCACAATGTCTTCAGCAAAAGCACGCTGTAGGCTGGGATCGGTCATGGCGTTGCCACCGTATTTAATCACCAGGGTTTTGCCTTTGTACTGATCTGCGTGGCTTTGACACTGGGCCAAAATTTGGGCCACGTCGACGGGATTGGGCGTTGATGGGTCTGTCATGCGTGGAATGTTAGTGAGTGTTGACTGTTGATTTAGGGCCGATTTTGCCGCAAATCAAAACACCGGTGGCAGTGCGCTGATGACAGCGGAGGACTCAGCGCTTAAAGTGTGGCTTAGTTTGCATGTCGCAGCCGCCACCAACCCGTTGAACATGAGTGCACCATGAGCCCCAAGCCCACCAAAACCCCGCCGTCATTCAACCCGCAAGAGGTCTGGCTTGCAGGGCTCAGCGCCATCAACCAAGCGCAGGCCCAAGGTCAAAAAGCGGTCAAGGAGTTGGTCGCCCAGGGCGAGGCGCTGCAAAGCCAGGCCCAACACCAGTGGTCAGAAATCGCACAGCGCGTGGGGAATCCTTTTGCAGCGGCGACGCCACCCTTGAGCCGTTTGGAAGGTATTTTTGAGCAGCGGGTGTCTCAAGCTTTGCAAGCGCTCGGCGTCCCTACGGCACAAGAGGTGAACGCGCTGCGCGACGAAATTGCAGCCTTGCGGGCCGAGCTGGCAAGCCGAGCGCCCACACCCACAAGCACCACGAGAGCCGCGTCCTCCAAAAGCCCAACGCCCCGTTCCGCGAAGCGGACAGGCGCGGCGGCCAAGCGTGCGGCATCGCAGTCATGACATCCCTCCTTGATGCAACGGGCGCCTCGCGATCCAAGAGGCCGGACTGAGGCGACGCCGGCATGAGCTCTCGCCCGCCTAAGCGCAACACGAAAGAGCGCATCCTTGAGTCCGCGCTCAGCATGTTCAATCGATTTGGTGAACCCAACGTTTCCATCAACGCGGTGGCCAATGATCTGGGCATCAGTCCGGGCAATCTCTATTACCACTTCCCCAGCAAAGACAGCGTGACTGAAGCCTTGGTTCAGCGCCACAACGCGGAACTCACGCCACTGCTCAATAGTGCGCACCAGGCGGAGGATGTAGAAACGGCCTGGTTCTTCATGCACAGCTTGTTTGAACACGTCTGGCAGGCACGCTTCATTTATCGAGATCAAAACGATTTATTGACCAAAACGCGCTTGCTCGAAGACATGTTGCACGACATGCTCGAGCGCAAGATACAAGCGTTTGAATCTCTGCTCAAAGGGCTCCAAAGCCGCGGCTGGGCGAGCACAGAAATCCACAACCTCGGACATGTCGCGCACACCATGGCGGTGGTCATCAACTACTGGATGAGCTTTGCCTACGTGCGCAACCCACGCCAGGCGCTGGAACCCGATGCCCAACAAGCGGCGGTTCTCGATGGCGTGCAACATGCGTTAGGGCTGCTGTTGCCTTATTTACAGCCGGTCGCGCAAAGTCACCTGAAAGCGATCATGGCGCCCTACCAAGCCACGGCCGCTGGCGATTGACCCTCAACCTTGGGCTTTGCGCACCTGCACCGCGCAGTCATAGAAAGTCGGTGCCTCACCCAAGTCTGTCAACTCAATCGAGGTCAGCTCGTTGACGTTGGTGCCGTTTCGCCCCATCTTGCGCCACCAAATACCCAGGCCAACGACGGTACCGGCGCGCGCGCGCGGGCTCACATGGGCGACACACCGATAAGTGCCACGATCATTGAACACATCGACAAGATCAGCGTCCTGGATCTGCCGCGCTTCGGCATCCTCGGGGTGGATTTCCAAAACAGGCTCTCGCTCCATGGCGCTCAAGCTCGACACATTGGCAAAGGTGGAGTTCAAAAAGTGCCGGGCCGGAGGCGAGATCATCGCCAACGGGTAATTGGCCGTGGGTGGCTCGGCATTCGGGACGTATTCCGGCCAGCCTGACAGGCCTCGATCCGCAAGCCGCTGGCTGAAAAACTCGCACTTGCCCGAGGGCGTTGGGAACCCGCCCTGCGCGAAAGGCGCTTTCGCGACCTTCAACGGAACAAAGCCGTCCTCCATCAACTGCGCAAATGGCACGACATCAGGATCAAAAGCCATCCGGATGAGCTCCTCGTCAGTGAGTTGCAAACCCGGTTCATTCATCCCCATGCGTTGCGCCAATTCACGAAAAATTTGCGTATTCGGCTTGGCATCGCCAGCAGGTGCCACGGCGGGTCGATTGAGCAGCACGTCGGTATGCCCGTAACTGGCGTGGATATCCCAATGCTCCAGCTGCATCGTCGCAGGCAACACATAGTCGGCATAGTCGGCGGTATCGGTCATGAAATGTTCAAGCACGACCGTGAACAAGTCTTCTCTGGCAAAGCCCTCAGCCACGCGACGCGAATCTGGCGCAATCGCAACGGGATTGCTATTGAAGACGACCAAAGCCTCAATCGCTGGTCCAAACTCGGGACTGCTCGGCGCCAACAAGTCGCGCCCGATGGTGGTCATGTTGATGACGCGCTGCGGTCGACCTTGAAGCCCGAGGTGAAGCCAATCCGGTCGCGTCAACTCCGCCACTTTCTTGGGGAAAAATCCGCTGCTCGACAGCAACACTCCACCGCCCTCATGGCGCCACGCGCCTGTGACGGCGGGCAAACTGAGAATCGCGCGTGCGGCATTGGCACCGCCCTTGACGCGCTGCATCCCGTAGTTCAAGCGAATGCCCGCCGGCTTGATCGTGCCAAAGTCCTTCGCCAACGCGCGAATATCCTCAGCATCAAGGCCACAAACCGCCGCCGCCCGCTCTGGCGGCCATGCCATGGCCCGCTCCTTCAACCCCTCCCAACCCAGCGTGTAGCGATCGATATAGTCTTGATCAACCCAGCCATGCAGGATGCACTCGTGCATGATGGCGTAAGCCAAGGGCGCATCGGTCCCGGGCCGCAGCGCCAAGTGCACGTCGCATTTTTCAGCCGACTCACTGCGCCTGGGGTCGATACAAATCACTTTGGCCCCCGCCCTTTTGGCACGCTGCACGATGCGCCAAAAATGCACCG
>JALQVJ010000261.1 GCA_023260355.1 Burkholderiaceae bacterium
GGTAAATCAAGATCGCGCCAGACTCGAACACCGCGAAGTCATTGGCGCTGCGATCGACGATGGCGGGGATGCGCCCATTCGGGCAGATCGCCAAAAACTCAGGGCGCTTTTGCTCGCCGGCGCTGAGATTCAAGACTTTGAGCTCATAAGGCAAACCCATTTCCTCGAGTGCGATCGAGACTTTGTGCCCATTGGGCGTGGCGGCGGTGTAGAGGTCAATCATGCGAACTCCTGTGCGTGACGAAATGGCATCACAGCTGGCCTGATGCCAGCCAAGACGAGCGGCGCCAAGTGCGTCCGAGGCGCCGCCAGGCGGCGTTTCCCCTTGGCCGATGTGACGGTGGTGCCATCGTAATTCTGTGCGTCAACCCTGGCTGTCGCCGGCGTCAGCCGGGGAGGCAGCTGAGGCACTGCCGGCTTTGGCCAAAATCAGGCTGCCCAAAATGCCGCAAGTGATGGAGCCCATCAGCACCCCAATCTTGAGTTGCGTGGCGTACAAGGGATCCAGTCCGGCGAATGCCAACCCACCGATAAACAAACTCATGGTGAAGCCAATACCGCACAGCACCGCCACACCAACGAGGTGCGTCATGTTGGCGTTTTTAGGCATGGGTGCCCATCCAGCCCGCACCACCAGCCATGTGGCACCAAAGACCCCGATGGTTTTGCCAACCAGCAAGCCAAGCGCAATGCCCAGTGGCACGGGGGCGAGCAAGGCGTCGAGGGTGAGGCCCTGCAACGACACGCCCGCGTTGGCAAATGCAAACATGGGCAGCACACCAAAAGCGACCCAAGGGTGCAAGCCGTGTTCGAGGTTGCGCACGGGGGAGTTGCCTTCGGCGTCGCGCATCGGAATCGCCAGCGCGGTGATGACGCCAGCCAGCGTGGCGTGCACACCGGACTTGAGCACCATCAACCACATGACCAAGCCGACCGCGATGTAGACGTCGGCGCGAGAGACGCCGCGCCGATTCAGCCACCACAGAAACAAGCCTGCCGCGACTGCGCCGCCAAGCATGGGCAAGGACAGGTTTTGTGTGTAAAACAAGGCGATGATGACGATGGCGCCGAGGTCGTCGATGATGGCGACAGCCGTCAAGAACACTTTCAGCGACATGGGCACGCGTTTGCCCAACAGCAATAGGATGCCCAGCGCAAATGCGATATCTGTCGCGGCCGGAATGGCCCAGCCCTGCAGCGCGTTCGCATCGCCAGCGTTGATGGCAGCGTAGATCAGTGCCGGCACCACCATGCCACCCAGTGCGGCGATAGCAGGCAGGCGCAACTGGCCCTCACCCGAGAGTTCGCCCTCGACAAACTCGCGTTTGATTTCCAGGCCCACCAGAAAGAAGAACACGGCCATCCACAGGTCGTTGACCCAAACGAGCAAGGGCTTGGATAGCACCAAACTTTCGCCGACGCGCACGTCGCCACGCATGGCAAGAAACTGGGTTTGATACCAGTCACCCCAAGCCGAGTTGCTGACGATGAGCGCGGCCAATGCAGCGATGGCCAGCACGATACCGCCGGCTGACTCTTGGGCAAAAAAACGTTGAAAACTGCGGGTGATCATGCGGCTCCTAAATGTGCATGGGGTCGATGACAGGCCCGACGGGGCCGAGAGAGAGCGGCGCTGGGCGCGCGCAGGGACAAGCTCGATAGCCTAGAGATTTAAACGGAACGCGTTTGAAACAACGCCACAAAACCTTGTCGGATATGCGGGTGAGTGGCTGCTCCAGTGCACGCCCTCAAGGGGCTTCGTGCCCAGAGGGGTGAGGCGCGCGCGGCCTCAAGCGTGGCGGGCAGGTGCTGCGCGCGAGGCGGCGGCTGGGCTACAGCCTCGGGCCACCATCACGGCGAGGCGAAGCAGCGCCTGCCAAGGGTCATGCGGCCAGCCCTCAGGCTTGAGCCCTTTGACGATGCCGTCCACCGTGTGTGCGTGGCGCAACCACAGTTGCAACGTGCGCAGTGGCAGCTGCGGCAATGCGCGCTCCATCAACTTTTCGCGCGGGCCCCATACCCGGTGGCTGCGCAGCGCGACCGGCAGTGGCATGCCTTCATAGAGCGCTTGTTTGACGCGAACCAGTGCACGGATGTCTTCGGCCAAGGCGTAGTGCACCAAGACGGCTGCGGTGCCCTCGGCTTTCAAGCCGTCCAGCATGCGCGGCACGCGGTCGAGTCGACCAGCCAACACGGTTTGCGCGAACGAAAAGGGGTCGTAGCGCGCCACGTTGAGCACAGCAGACTCGATTTGAGCCAGGCTCAATTCACCGGCGGGGTAGAGCAGCGCGAGCTTTTGGATCTCTTGGTGGGCGGCCAGCAAATTGCCCTCGACACGGTCGGCGAAGAACTGCAGGGTTTGTTGGCCCTCGACGCCTTCGACGACATGCTGGCCTTGTACAGCCATGCGTTGGGCGATCCACTGCGGCAGGGCTTGGCGTTCGACGTTGTCGATTTTGATCGTCACACCAAACTGGCTCAGTGCATTGAACCAAGCCGCCTTGGTGCTGGTGGCATCCAAGCGCGGCAAGATCACCAGCGTGACGGTGCTTTCGTCTTGTGCAGCGTTTTCTGCGAGCGTCTGCAGCGCTGTCGAACCCTCTTTGCCAGGCTTGCCCGTGGGGATGCGGATCTCAACCAATTGGCGATCGGCGAACAAGCCCATCGAGGCACTGCTCGCCAAGGCCGAGCTCCAGTCAAAGCGCGCCCCTTGCACGGTGTGCACCACGCGCTCGGTGCAACCGGCTTCGCGCGCGGCGGCTCGAATCGCGTCAGCTGCCTCTTGCACGAGCAAGGCTTCGTCGCCCCATACTGTGTAGAGGCTGCGCACGCTCTGGCTCAGGTGAGATTTGAGTTGAGCGGGGGCGACTTGCATGGGCGTTAACGACCGACCCGAGAGAGCTGGTTGATGACGTTGGTCACCGTGCGTTGTTGAAGCGTCTCAAAGTTCGACGCCTCTTCATCTGCCTTGCCCAACACTTGGACTTCGCTGAAAGACAGGTCTTGCTCGTAGAGCGCCGTCGTGGGCGCGACGATCTCGTTGTTTTTGGCGTCAACCAAAGTCCACCGGAATTGCACGCGCAACCTGATTTCACGCACCTGCCCCGAGGTGTTGGTGGCTTGGACCGTGCGAATGCGCTGGTCGTCAAGCACCACCAAGGTGTAATCCGCTTCACCCGCGGCTGGTGCGTCGCCATCGACAGTGACCGCCACCTTGTCGCGCCGCAACTGTTTGATCAAGGCTTGCGTTACCGGCCCACTCGCACCTGTGATGCGCAATGCGTATGCAGGCTGCCCGGTCGTACCGCGCAGGCGAAAGCCGCAGGCGCCCAATGTGCCAGCGACGGCAGACAGCAGCAGAGTGCGGCGCCACATGATCAGACCACCACGTTGACCAAACGCCCGGGAACCACCACCACTTTTTTGATGGGCTGGCCTTCGGCGTAGCGTTGAACGGTTTCGCTCGCGAGCGCGATGGCTTCAATCGCGGCCTTATCGGCCTTGGCGTCGACGGTCAGGCTACCCCGCAGTTTGCCGTTGACTTGCAACACCAACTCGATTTCGTCTTGCACCAACGCCGCGTCATCGACGGCGGGCCAGCTGGTGTCGAGCAAATCGCCGTGTGCGCTTGCATAACCCAAGGCTTGCCACACTTGGTCGGTGGTGTGCGGACACGCGGGGTAGAGCATGCGCAATAGCAGCGACAGACCTTCGGCCATGGCGATGGTGTCGTTGGCGTCACCGCTTGGGGTGAAGCCTTCGAGGGCGTTGAGTGCTTTCATGCAACCGGACACCACGGTGTTGTATTGCATGCGCTCGTAGTCATAGCTGACCTGCTTGAGCACCAGGTGCAATTCGCGGCGCAGATTTTTGGCGTTGGCGCTCAGTGCGCCAGCGTTCAGGGTTTGGCCTTGTGCTGCTTGGATGGCGGCGTGGTGTTTGTGCGCAAACTGCCATACCCGGCGCAAGAACCTGAAGCTGCCTTCGACCGCCGAATCATTCCATTCCAGGGTGGCCTCAGGGGGCGCGGTGAACATGGTGTAGAGGCGCGCGGTATCGGCGCCGTAGCGCTCGATCAGGTCTTGCGGATCCACGCCGTTATTTTTGGACTTGGACATGGTGCCCACGCCCTCGTAATTGAGCTCGGTGCCTACGGGTAGCGTGCCGACGGCGTTTTTGAGGCGCGCGCCGATGATCTTGCCGCTGTCATCGAGGACGTGTTCCACGTCGTGCGGCCAGAAGTACTCGACCCCGCCCTTTTCGTTGCGGCGGCTGTAGATGTGGTTGAGCACCATGCCCTGCGTGAGCAGTTTGGTGAAGGGCTCGTTGACTTTGACCAGGCCCATGTCACGCATAACTTTGGTCCAAAAGCGCGCGTAGAGCAGGTGAAGAATGGCGTGCTCAATGCCCCCGATGTATTGGTTCATCGGCATCCAATACTGCGCACCTTCGGCCACCATGGCGTCGGCGTTGGTGGGGTCGCAGTAGCGCATGAAGTACCAGGACGAATCCACGAAGGTGTCCATGGTGTCGGTTTCGCGGCGTGCAGGTTTGCCGCAGCAGGGGCAAGCCACGTTCAAGAACGCCTCACACTTGGCCAACGGGTTGCCCGAGCCGTCGGGCACCAAGTCTTGGGGCAGGACGACGGGCAGGTCTTTTTCAGGCACGGGCACTGGGCCGCAGTCATCGCAGTGGATGATGGGGATTGGCGTGCCCCAAT
>JALQVJ010000419.1 GCA_023260355.1 Burkholderiaceae bacterium
TCATCACGATTGGCCGTTCACCAGATTCCAGCCTTGTTATCCAGGACGACTACACCTCAACCCACCACGCCCGACTGGAAACTCGTGGGGGTCAGTGGCTACTGCGTGATCTTGATTCCACTAACGGAACCACCCTTTCGGGCGCTCGTCCCACTTGGGGTGCGGCATGCCGATGCAGGCCGCCATCGCCACAGCTGGGTGGGCCATGGCCAGGTTCTCGACGTCGATGGAGCTGATCCACTCACCGCCGGACTTGATCACGTCCTTGCTGCGGTCGGTGATTTGCATGAAACCGTCCGCGTCGATCGTCGCCACGTCACCGGTATGGAACCATCCATCCATCAGCAAGTTGGCGTTGTCGAGCTTGAAGTAACCAGACGTCACCCATGGGCCCTTGACCAGCAAGTCGCCGTAGGTCTTGCCGTCCCATGGCAGCTCGGCACCCGTCTCGGGGTGAACGATCTTCATGTCCACGCCGAACACCACGCGGCCTTGCTTGAGGCGCACGGCGCGCTTGGCGTCGTCGCTCAGAGACATCTGCTTGCCCTTGAGCGCACAGACCGTGCCCAGTGGTGACATCTCAGTCATGCCCCAGGCGTGCAGCACTTCGACGCCGTATTGCTTGTCAAAGGCGTCGATCATGGCGGGCGGGCAGGCTGAGCCGCCAATCACTGTGCGAGAAAGCGTGCTGAAGCGCAGTTTGTTCGTCTCCATGTGGCCCAACAGCATTTGCCACACGGTGGGGACACCGGCGGCCATCGTGACCTTTTCTGCCTCGATCAATTCATAGATTGACTTGCCGTCCATGGCGGCGCCAGGGAACACCAGCTTGGTGCCAATCGCGGCAGCCGAGTAGGGCACTGCCCAGGCGTTGGCGTGGAACATCGGTACCACCGGCAGGATCGCGTCGCGGCTGCTGATGTTGAGCGCGTCGGGCAGCGCTGCGCCCCATGCGTGCAACAGGGTCGAGCGGTGGCTGTACACGACGCCTTTGGGGTTGCCGGTGGTGCCGCTGGTGTAGCACATGCTGGACGCCGAGTTTTCGTCAAACGCAGGCCACTCGTAGTTATCGGATTGCGCGCCCAACCATGCCTCGTATGAGACGAGGTTGGCGATACCGCTGTCAGCGGGCAGCGCGTCGGCGTCGCACATCGCGATCCATTTCTTGACCGTGGGGCAGTTGGCTTGCACGGCCTTGACCAGTGGCAAGAAGGTCATGTCAAACGCGACGATTTGGTCTTCGGCGTGGTTGACGATCCACGCCAACTGCTCGGGGTGCAGGCGGGGGTTCAGCGTGTGCAACACATGGCCGCTGCCGCTGATGCCAAAGTACATCTCCAAGTGGCGATAGCCGTTCCACGCCAGCGTGGCGACGCGGTCGCTGAAGGCCAAGTTCTCGGCCTTGAGGGCGTTGGCGATTTGGCGTGAGCGCTTGGAGACCTCTGCCCACGTCGTGCGATGGATGTCGCCTTCGACGCGGCGCGACACGATTTCGACATCGCCATGGTGGCGCTCTGCGTTGACGATGAGGTCAGAAATCAGCAGTTGTTGTGGTTGCATCAAGCCCAGCATGTTGTCTCCTGTGGCGCGGCGGGGGTGCCGCAGCTGTGGTCAAAAAAAACGCCTCTCGTGAGGTTTGCCCGTTAGCCTACAACGAATCTTGCCGAATGAAAAACCCCCAAAGTGACTCGGGTTCAAGCCCCTTGCCGTGTTTGCGACAATGGCGGCTTGGCGCCACCGGGCGCAGAGCACCACCCACGCAACGCCCTGCCCATTTCAATCCACCCCCTCCATGACCCAAGCCACCTCTTGGAAAAAATCCCCCTGGACCCGCGCGGCTGTGACCGTGGCCGGGCTCTTGGCGTTGGCGTGGTTGCTGCGCGGGGTGGACACGCACGAATTGCGCATCGCCTTGGTCGAGGTGCCGCTGTGGGTCTGGCCGTTGTCGGTGATGGGCATGGTGGCCTCCCACATCTTGCGCGGTGGCCGCATGCGCGCTGAATGGCGCGAGCGCCTGCAGATGGACTGGCGCAGCGCATGGGCGCTGGTCGTGCGCCACAGCGCTTGGGTCGTCTTGGCACCCATGCGCGGGGGCGAGGGCGTCTATTTGTGGGCGCTGCACCAGCACGGCGGCATACCGATCAAAGAGGCGGGCGTCAGCCTGCTCAAACTCCGTTTGCAAGACATGGCTGTGCTCGCCATTTTTGCCATCGCTGTCTGGTTGCCCCTGACCTGGCCGCTGCGGGTCGGGGCGGCAGGGGTTGCACTCGCGCTCGCCGTGTGGCTGTTGCCCATGGTGTGGCAATGGCTGGCCCACCGCATACGCACGCGGGGCGACGCGGCATCGACCCCCGTTCGGCTCACCCCACCCTCGCTCGAGAGCTGGGCCTACGCGCTCAGCAACTGGGCCGTCAAGCTCGTGGCCATCGCGCTGCCGCTGTGGCACTTGGCCGATGCGCCATTCATCGCGGCGTGGTCGGGCGCGTTGGGTGGCGAGTGGGCCGCCGCCATGCCCTTGCAACCGCCCGCCGGTTTGGGCCCCTACGAGGCCGGCGTCTTGGCTGGTGTGCAGTGGATGGCTGCATTGCCCTGGGCCGAAGTGGCCGCATCGGCGCTGGCCGTGCACCTGTTGATGCTGATGGTCACCGTCGTCTCGGCCACCATCGCGCGCGTGCTGGGGTGGAGCAGCCAAGACCTGCGCCGACACAACTGAACG
>JALQVJ010000427.1 GCA_023260355.1 Burkholderiaceae bacterium
CAGTTGAGGACACAGGCCCAAGGTTGCTGGGGCCTGCTGACAACCGGCAGTGAGCGGGTGGACGCAAGTTTGCTGGACGCAGTACCCAGCCTGCGAGCCGTGTGCAACATGGCTGTTGGCTACAACAACATCGATGTGCCCGCCGCTGTGGCACACGGTGTGGTGTGCACCAACACGCCAGACGTTTTGACGGAGACCACGGCTGACTTTGGTTTCGCACTGATGATGGCCACGGCCCGCCGCATCACGGAATCCGAGCGATATTTGCGCGACGGTCGTTGGACGCGTTGGTCATACGACATGATGATTGGCCCCGATATTCACGGTGCCACTTTGGGCATATTGGGCATGGGGCGGATCGGTCAAGCCATTGCCAAGCGAGGCGCCTTGGGCTTTGGTATGGAAGTGATCTATCACAACAGATCTCAATTGGATGCAGCCACCGAAAAAGCATGCGGTGCGCGCTATGTGAGCAAAGCTGAATTGCTCGCGCAGGCGGATCATTTGGTGATCGTGGTGCCCTACAGCGCGAGCTCGCACCATGCAATTGGCGCAGCGGAATTGGCGCAAATGAAGTCCAGCGCGACTTTGGTCAATATTGCGCGCGGCGGCGTTGTCGATGATGCCGCGCTGGCACAGGCCTTGGCGGCGCGGCAAATTGCAGCCGCCGGTTTGGATGTGTTTGAGGGCGAGCCCAAAGTGCACCCTGATCTCTTGAAGCTGGATAACGTGGTGCTCACCCCCCACATCGCCAGCGCTAGCCTCAAGACGCGGTTGGCCATGGCCGATTTGGCCGCGGACAACTTGATCGCCTTGCATCTGAAAGGCGTGGCTTTGACGCCTGTGCCTGAAGGCTTGAGTGAATGGGTCAAGCCGTGAGCACGCTCGAGCTCTTGGGTTTGGGTCTGGCGATCGCGTTACCGGCGCTGGTGGCGGCGATGGTTTTTGTGATCAGTCGCCACATGAGGTCAGTTCGAGAGCAACAAGCGGCATTGGCGCAATTGGTTGCGCAAGGCCATGAGCAAGAGCGCATGCAGCGCATTGAAGCTGAACGCCAGTGGCGCACGGTGATTCAAGACACAGCACGTGAGTCGCGCCAGGACTTCAACACCGCGCTGGCGCAGCAGCAGACACAATGGGTGGCACAAATCGGGGAGTTGGCCCGAACTCAAAATGCCCAACTTGAAGCCATGAGCGCTCAAGTCAACGCGCTGCAAAAACAAGTCAATGACACGCTCACGCAGCAAATGCAGGTGGTCAGTGAATCGACCCTCAGGCGTTTGCAAGAGGTGCGACAAACCCTCGAGCAGCAGCTGACCCAGCTTCAGCAGGGCAACGCAGCCAAGTTGGATGAAATGCGCCAGGTGGTCGACGAAAAGTTACAAGCCACATTGCATCAACGCTTGGGTGAGAGCTTCAAGCAAGTCGCTGAGCGCTTGGAGTTGGTGCACAAAGGATTGGGCGAAATGCATTCGCTGGCGCAGGGGGTTGGGGATTTGAAGCACCTCCTGACCAATGTGAAATCGCGCGGCATCTTTGGTGAAGCGCAATTGCACGCATTGTTAGAGCAAGTTTTCACACCCGAGCAATATGAGGTGCAGGTGCCGACGCGACCCGGCTCTAGGCAAGTGGTCGACTTTGCGATCCGCTTGCCAGGCCGGGGTGACAGCGATGAAGTCGTGCGCCTGCCCATCGACGCGAAGTTTCCCACCGAGGATTACGAGCGCTTGTTGGATGCCCAAGCGCAGGCCGATGGGGCGCTGGTTTTGGCAGCCCAAAAGGCGCTGGAGGCCACGGTGCGGACACAGGCCAAATCCATCGCGGACAAGTATCTAGAGCCGCCGCACACCACGGACTTTGCGATTTTGTTTTTGCCCAGCGAGAGCCTCTACGCCGAAGTGCTGAGGGTTCCGGGCTTGATGGAGCGCCTGCAACGCGAGCAGCGTGTCACCCTGGCGGGCCCCACGACGTTGCTTGCGATGCTCAACTCGTTGCAGATGGGATTTCGGACCTTGGCGCTTGAGAAGCGCTCCAGCGAAGTGTGGCGAGTGTTGGGCGCGGTCAAGGGTGAATTCAACAAGTTTGGCGATGTACTCGCGAAAGTGAAAAGCCAGACCCAGACTGTGCTGAACACCTTGGACCAAGCCGAGCGGCGCAGTCGCGTCATGAACAAGGCCTTGACTCAAGTTGAGGCGTTGCCCGAGCATGAGACCCAACATTTGTTACCCCCTGCTGCTGATGACTGACCTGACGCGCACGCGTGCCAGGGCGCGCTGAGTGCCTTGGAGATCCGGCGGCGTCAGCCTTGGCGGCGATCATTGACTGATTACAATCTTGGGCGGCCATCCGATGGGTGCCCTTACAACGAGAATTTGGAGAACACAGCCCATGTCACCCACCAGCATTCAGGTCATCGCGGCGAGTATTTTTGCGATCGCGCTGATCCATACGTTTTCAACGAAGTTTTTTGAGCATCTGGCGCACACCCGCCCCGCGCATGCTGGGGTCTGGCACTTGTTGGCTGAAGTTGAAATTGTTTTCGGCTTTTGGGCGATGGTCCTGATGGTTGTGATGATGGCCTTCGAAGGCAAACAGGATGCAATCGCTTACTTGGACGCCCGCAATTTCACTGAGCCGATGTTTGTGTTCGCCATCATGGTGATTGCTGGCAG
>JALQVJ010000443.1 GCA_023260355.1 Burkholderiaceae bacterium
CTAGGCAACGCCATGGATGTAGAGATTGACGGCACCGGTCGCGTCTTGATCGCACCAGAACTGCGCAAGTCCGCCAACATCGACAAACAAACCGTCCTCTTGGGTATGGGTGGTTATTTCGAATTGTGGGATGCCGACACCTACGCGGCGCAAGAGGCAGAGGCCATGCAAGGCGATATGCCAGACGTCTTCAAGGACTTCTCTTTTTAAGGTTGACGGTGGAGCAAGAGCACACATGGACTCATGCCACCGTCCTCCTGAACGAAGCCATCCAGGCGCTAGATGTTCAGCAGGCGGGGACCTATGTCGACGCCACGTTTGGCCGAGGCGGCCACTCACGCTTGCTGCTGTCTCAGTTGGGGCCAGAGGGCCGGCTGCATGCCTTCGACCGCGACCCTTTGGCTGCGGCCATCGGAGCAGAAATAGCCGCACAAGACAGCCGCTTTTCAATTCAGCAGCAGCCCTTCTCCAATGTCACGCAACTGGCCGCGGGCACGCTCGACGGTTTGCTGATGGATTTGGGCGTGAGCTCACCACAAATCGACGACGGCGAGCGTGGATTTTCTTTTCGAAACGATGGCCCTCTGGATATGCGTATGGACCCAACCCGAGGCCAGTCGGTCGCGGATTGGTTGGCCGACGCACCAGTGCCTCAAATGGCGGAGGTGATACGTGAATACGGGGAAGAACGGTTTGCTTTACAGATTGCAAAGGCGATTGATCGTCGCAGACAGGAACGGGGCGCTCTTCGAAGCACCGCTGAACTGGCCGCGCTCGTGGCTAGCGCGGTCAAAACCCGCGAGCCGGGCAAGGACCCTGCAACGCGGACATTTCAGGCTTTTCGGATTCACATCAACGCCGAGCTTGAGGAGTTGCAACAAGCGTTGAACGCCAGCCTGCGCTTGCTCAAGCCGGGCGGGCGTTTGGTGGTGATCAGCTTTCACTCACTTGAAGATCGCATGGTCAAGCAGTTCATTGCCCAACACGCCAAGGAAGTGGTGGATCGGCGCGCACCGGTGACGATGCCGCGCGAAATGCCGTTGCGCGCTTTGGGCCGAGTGAAGGCGAGCGAGGCCGAGATCCAAGCCAACCCACGCTCACGCAGCGCCGTGATGCGCGTGGCTGAGCGCACGGAGGCTGCGCTGTGACCCGCGTGAATATCGCCTTGGTTGTCGCCGTCATGGCGACGGCTTTCGCGTTGGTCCACACGCAATACCAGTCGCGCCGGCTCTACGCTGCCGTGGATAAGGCGCGCGCACAGGCCTCTGAACTGGATATCGAGTGGGAATCTCTGCGCGCTCAGCGCCGCACAGCGGCAGCCCCTGCGCGTGTGCAACAGATTGCGCGCAGTGAGCTCGACATGCGTTCACCGAACGCGTCGACGACCATCTACCTCAAGCCGCGTGAGTCGGCGGGAGGCTCGCAATGAGTCGCCGCAGCATCGCCTACAGCGACAGCCCCTTGTTGACCCAGCGCACGCCGCTGTGGCGCAGCCGATTCATTTTGGCGGGCTTGGCGGTCTCGTTTGTCGGTTTGATCGGTCGAGCCGTCTATGTGCAGGTGCTGAACAACGACTTCATTCTCGAACAGGGCGATGCGCGCATGCAGCGCACTGTCGCACTGGAAGCGAGCCGTGGTCGCATCTTGGATCGCAACGGGCTGATTTTGGCGACCAGCGTCCCTGCGGTTGGCATCAGTGTGGATGGCGCCGACCCCAACCACCCGGACTGGCGCCAAGTGGCGAAGTTGCTCAAGCGCGATGAGAAGCAATTGCGGCAATTCATCGCCCAGCGCAGCAAGCGCACAGCCATGTTGGCTCGGCAAGTGGACGAAGCGACAGGCAACAAGATCAAGGCCTTGAAGATTCCTGGCTTGATCGTGAACCGCGAATACATGCGCTCTTATCCAGAGGGCGAGGCGGTGGCGCATGTTGTCGGTTTCACCAGCGTGGACAACCGCGGCCAAGAGGGTGTTGAGCTGGCGTTTCAGTCCCAGCTCGCCGGTCAGCCCGGGTCTCGCCGTGTTCTCAAGGACCGCCTGGGTCACATCATTGAAGATGTGAGCGACATCGTGCCGCCCGTGAATGGCCGCGACATCCAACTCTCGATTGACAGCCGGATTCAGTTCTTTGCATTTGATCGCATCAAAGCTGCGGTTCAAAAGCACAACGCCAGCCACGGCAGCGTGGTGGTGCTTGACGCCACAAACGGTGAAGTGCTGGCGATGGCCAACTACCCGAGCTTTGACCCCAATGACCGCCGCACGATGCGCGGCTCGGTGATGCGCAACACGGCTTTGACCGACGCGTTCGAGCCTGGATCGACCGTCAAACCCTTGGTCGTTGGCTTGGCACTGGAAGAAAAGTTGGTCAAACCATCGACCGTGTTTGACACTGCGCCGGGCTACATCCGAATTGGTCGCGCCAAGATTTCAGACTCGCATGTACACGGTCTGTTGGATGTGTCTCAAATCATTGAGAAATCGAGCAACGTGGGCACCGTCAAGATTTCTGACAAGCTGAGCGCTCAGTCGATGTGGGAGATGTTCTCAGAGGTAGGCATTGGCCAACGGCCTGAGCTGGCCTTCCCTGGCGTCACGCGTGGCGCCCTTCGCCCATACCAGTCTTGGCGGCCAGTTGAAAAAGCCACGATGAGTTATGGCTACGGCTTGTCCACCTCATTGATGCAGTTGGCCAGGGCCTATACGGTCTTTGGCACAGACGGCCACATGACCAAACTCAGTTTGATCAAGGGCCAGGGTGGCGTCACTGGGGTCCCTGTGTTCTCGGCCAAAACAACCGAGCAACTGCGCCACATGCTGCACATGGTCACTGGCGATGAGGGCACAGCACCCCGCGCCCAAACCCTGGGTTACTCGGTCGGTGGCAAAACCGGCACTGCTCACAAGTTGGTCGATGGCAAATACGCGAACAACAAATACCGCGGATTTTTTGTGGGTCTCGCGCCGATCGAATCGCCCCGCATCGTGGTGGCTGTGATGCTCGATGAGCCCAAGAGCCGCGAGTACTTTGGTGGCTTGGTTGCCGCACCAGTGTTCAGCGAAACCGTGCAACAAACACTGCGCATTTTGGGCGTCAAACCAGACCTATCGGTGCAACCCAACATCCAAGCCAAGGGCGTGGAGGAGTCGGTGTGATGCACGCATTCAGCCGCCCCCAAGAAGCCGCCGATTGGCTGCGCGCACAAGGCTGCATCGCGCTGCACAGTGACAGCCGCCACACGCGTCCAGGTGACGGCCTGATCGCCTGGCCGGGCGCCCGCCATGATGCGCGTGATCATGTGGCTTCTGTGTTGAAGAGTGGCGCCAAAGCGGCGTTGGTTGAGGCCGATGGTTTGCGTGACGAATGGATCTCAAACTGGCGCGACCTGCCTGTGGCCACACTTCCCGATTTGAAGCACCAGTCTGGGTCTGTCGCCAGCGCGTTTTATCGCGCCCCCAGCACACAGATGTCGCTGGTTGCCGTCACAGGTACCAATGGCAAAACCACCATCACTTGGTGGCTGGCCCAAGCATTGAACGCATTGGCCAAGCCCTGCGGCGTTGCTGGCACCTTGGGCGTCGGTCCAATCAACCGCCTGCGCACGACGGGCTTGACCACTTTGCAGTCTGTTGAATTGCACGGTGCACTGGCTGACATGCGCGCTGACGGCATCGTCGCTTGCACCCTCGAAGCATCCAGCATCGGCATTGTTGAGGGCCGTTTGAACGCCGTTGATGTCGAGGTTGCGATCTTCACCAACCTGACACAAGACCATTTGGACTACCACGGCGATATGGCGCACTACTGGGAAGCCAAGAAGCGCTTGATGCATTGGCCCAACTTGCGCCACGCGGTCGTGAATGTGGATGATGCCCATGGCGCCGAGCTGGCACGAACTTGGTCCGGCAGTGCCGACTTGTGGACCACCAGCGTGGGCGGCGATGCCCGCCGGAGCGCGCGAGACGTGCGCGTGACTGCCATGGGCACGCGCTTTGTGGCGGTGGAACGCAATGAGGGTGCGCGCGACGAAGCTGAGTTGAATATCCGTGCAGCGGGCACATTCAACGTGAGCAACGCTCTGCAAGCCCTGGCCGCTCTGCGTGCGCTGGGCGTGCCGCTGGGCGATGCGGTGGCGGCGTTCTCGCAATTGAGCTCCGTGCCCGGTCGTTTGCAGCGTATCCATCAGGACGATATGGGGCCTTGGGTGTTGGTGGACTACGCCCACACGCCGGATGCTGTCACGCAAGTCTTGCAGGCTTTGCAACCGACGGTGCAAAGCCGAGGCGGCAAGCTGTGGTGTGTGTTGGGGTGTGGCGGCAACCGCGATGCGAGCAAGCGCGCGCCCATGGCCGCAGCCGCCGAAGCCCATGCCGATCGCGTTGTGCTGACCAGCGACAACCCGCGCGACGAAGACCCCGAGGCAATTTTGGCAGCCATGCGCGAGGGGTTGACGCATCCACCTGAGTGGATCGGCGTCGATCGGGCACAAGCGATTGCCCATGCCGTGGCGCAAGCCGCTGAGGCAGATGTGATCGTGATCGCTGGCAAGGGCCACGAGGATTACCAGGAAATCCAGGGGAAGCGTTTGCCCTTCAATGATGCAGATGTCGCGCAAGCGGCGTGGCAGTTGAGACGGCACACGGGAGCACGCGCATGAGCCAAACACCGCTGTCTGTGATACACATGATCCCCGGCGCACGCGTCGTGGGTACGCTTGCCGTCCCATTGAACCGCGTTCACTCAGACACGCGCACCTTGGAAGCCAACGACTGTTTTGTTGCCTTGCGCGGCGATCGGTTTGATGGCCACGACTTTTTGCCACAGCTGTCTGGCGCACACGTTCAACTGGCGCTGGCTCACCAGGGTTTGGCGGCCTATGGCTTGAGCGGCATTGAGGTGCCTGACACCCGCATCGCCTTGGGTCAGTGGGCCAAACTTTGGCGCGAGCAGCTGTCAATGCCCGTGATCGCGATCACCGGCAGCAATGGCAAAACCACGGTCACGCAAATGGTGGCCAGCATTTTGCGCAAGGCCTATGGCTCTCGCATGCATGCGACCCAGGGCAATTACAACAACGACATCGGCGTGCCCCTGACGGTGCTGGGTCTGCGCGCTGGACAACAAGCTGCCGTGATTGAACTGGGGATGAACCATCCCGGCGAAATCGAGGGTTTGGCGCGCATGGCGCAACCGAACGTCGCTTTGGTGAACAACGCGCAGCGCGAACACCAAGAGTTCATGTCCAGCGTGCAAGCTGTGGCTGAAGAGAACGCGCGCGTGTTCGCCCATTTGCGCTCGGGCGGTATCGGTGTCTTTCCTCATGGTGACGCATTTCACACGCTGTGGATGGCCCGCATCACGGAGCGGCGCATGCAAGCGCAAGGCTGCGAGGCGTGGACATTTGGCCTGGATCAGCCCGAGGCAACCGTGTGGGCCTCCGCGAAATGGGACGTTGATCAATGGCAAATCAAGGTCCACACACCGATGGGAGACGCAGCGCTTTCGTTGGCTATGGCGGGTCAACACAATGTGTTGAACGCATTGGCCGCACTGACGTGTGGACTTGCGGCTGGCGTGCCCTTGAACGAATGCTGCCTGGGTCTGGAGGCGTTCAAGCCAGTGAAAGGCCGTTCGCGCTTGCTGCACCTGTCATGTCTCTTGTCATTCTCAATAAACTAGCAAAGTATCGTTCGTATAGTTTCTGTGTGCCTGCTGCAAC
>JALQVJ010000012.1 GCA_023260355.1 Burkholderiaceae bacterium
ATGGCGGTTTGTGGCGCCGCAGACCGAGGCAGCTGACCGCTTGTCGCAGCGGACAGCTGAGCACCGCGACCTTGGTGTGGGTCTGCGGCGATGGTTTAGCGATATTGCGCTGCGCTGATGAACTCTTCGAACGATTCGCACCACACCACAACTGTGTTGAATTGAGTGAGGTCAGCGCCAGCCACCATCGGCACGATGAAGCCGTCAAACGTGCGCACGTCGCCCACCAACACCATGGAAGTCTTCAACTTTTTGAAATCAGCCTCCGTCTCGACGAACTGCGGTGAGAGGTAGAGCTTGTAGTCTGGACCTGGGGCCAGCCGGCCCGTTAGCGTGATCGCCTTTGCATCCAGCGTGATCTCTCCCTCACCCCAATGCAGTGCGTCACTGCCTGCCAGGTCACGCCGGAACACGCCTCGGTACTGTGCTGTGGCTGAGGCTGCCTGCAATTCGGTGGCGCTGGGGCCGGGCGGCGCGATCAAGAGCGGCAGCGTGTAGATGCCCCCTGCGAAGCCCAACGCGATGCAGACCGCATGAGTGGCAATCAGGATCGTTTTTGCAGTTGCTTTCATCGGATTACCTACGGAAACATGTGAGACACCGGCCGCGCGCCAGCACCGTTGCTGGCTGCGGCTGTGTGCGCGAGTGGTCTTGGTGCGCGGCTGACAGCGCTTGCGGCTACCGGATCAAAGGGCACCGGTGTATTCGCCCCGCGCAGGGTAGTTCTTGGCCACTGCAAAGTCGATTGCGCCGAGCAAATCCTGGAACTGTGGACGGGCAAAGGGCATGGTCTGCGTGGCGCCGTAATACAACGTGCCGTCAGGGCGAATGATGAAGACACCGGGCTCACTGAACAAATCTGGCTCGTCAATGCCAATAGATGTCTGGCCGCGAGATGTGCTGATGTAGAGGCCCCATTGGCGAGCGGCTTGCATGCTGAGTCCGTAGCCCACGCGCAGATGTTCTGCCTTGATTTTGTCAGCCATCGCCTCGGCCCGAGCGGCATCGTCGCTGCTGATGGCGATCACTCGCACCCCACGTTGTTCGAACTCGGGCATGAGGCGCTCAAGTTCAAGCAAGTACTTCGCGCAGATGGGGCAATGCAGGCCTCGGTAAAACACAATCAGATCAAAGGTGGGGGCAGGGGACGCACCCAAGACAAATCGGTCACCCCTCACGGTTGGCACGCTCAGTGCGGGGACGGGTTGGCGCGGGGTCAATGCAAGTGTGCTCATGTGTGGTGACCTTTCTGAGGTGCGTTGTTCGGATGTCTTTCGCGACAAGTTGCAAGTGTGATGTATGATTTGCAAAGATTAGTACATTTAATATTGCAATTCGTTCAAAATGACCGACGCCAAGCTTGATCGACTCTCGGCGCTGCTGGAGGGACTGGCACCCGTGGTGACATTCCCTGCCTTTGCACAGTCGCATGAGCAAGGCGGCTCGAGCGCTGTGGATAGCCCAGGGTTGCAGTTGTATTGCGTGCCTAGTGGAGCCACAGAGTTGGAGATCAATGGTGCTCGCCTGCTCGTGGAGTCTCCCAGTTTGGTTGCGTTTCGCGCGGGCCAATCCTGTGTGTTTCATCCATCCAAGACCAACCAACTGAACCGACTGATCGAAGTCCATGTGCGGCTGACGGGCCCCGTGGCCAAGTTGTTTCTCGAGGAGTTTGAACAGCCGCGCACCATCCGGTTGGTCGACGATGAGCCTGCGCTAAACCTGGCAGTGACGATGATCGAGTCCGAGTTGCATGCGCCTCGGTGTGGACATCCTGCTCTGTTGAATCGGGCGGGAGACATCATGTTCATTGGGTTGCTGCGCCATTGGGTTGCGCACCCGGGTGCTCATGGCGCAGGCCTTTTCAATGGACTGGCAGACCCTCGCATCGCAAGGGCGCTGGTGGCGATGCACCAAAATCCAGCGTTGCGTTGGGATCTGGATCGTTTGGCACAAACGGCCGGCATGTCACGAACCGCCTTCGCGACCAAATTCCACGACACCATGCGCCGGCCGCCCGGCAAATACCTGTCTGCCATTCGCCTGGCTCTGGCACGGCGCTCGGTCGACATGGGCAAAGGGCTCAAAGAAGCCGCGCGGGTCGCAGGTTATACCAACACGTCTGCGCTGTCCCGCGCACTTGCGAAGGCGAAGTTGCAGTGTTCATAGTCAGTCGACTCCCCAGTTTGAGGTGCTCGTCGCTCCAGACCGCATGCCGTCGTGGTGCGAATGGGTGCAATACGCGGTCAACTGCGATCACCAAAGCCGCGATGAAAGACCCAAGCCGAATCTCAGCGATGCGAGCCAAGGACCCATATGCCGCGCGATTTTTGGCGCGGACGAACCAAGCACGCCGTGTCCCGAGCGCCAAATTTTGCGACAGATCAAAGATGCGTTGCGTCGATGGCCCCTAGTCTGGCAATGCGTGCTAATCTGATCGCTAGTT
>JALQVJ010000017.1 GCA_023260355.1 Burkholderiaceae bacterium
CGAGATACTACATCTAGGGTGCTGGTACCGATTGAGCCAGTCGAGCCGAGCACAGTCAATTGCATGGGTGCGTTCACTTCATGTCACTCCGCAGATCAGCCCATCGACATCGCCAGCGCCGCCGGCAAAACGGGTAGCAAAGCATCCACGCGATCCAAGACGCCGCCATGTCCAGGCAGCAATCCGCTCGAGTCCTTGACCCCAGCCGCGCGTTTCACCATCGATTCAACCAAGTCTCCTGCGATCGATAAAGTGACCAATACGCCCAATGCAGGAATCGCACCCCAATGCAAACGCTGCCAAATCACCGAAAAAAGGCTCAGATCAGTCGTTGCGCTTGCCAAATCTGCCCACACCCAAACGGCAGCCAAGATCGAAACTGCCACCACCCCGCTCCAAGCGCCCGCCCAGGTCTTGCCCGGGCTGATGTGCGGAGCAAGCTTTCGGCGCCCCCACGCGCGACCGCCGAAATATGCGGCGATATCTGCCGCCCAAACGAGCGCCAGCACAGATGCCAAAAAATTCAACCCCATGGTTCGCGCCTCGATCAAAGCCAGCCAAGCCAGCCCGATCGCGCACCATCCCAAGACTAGGCGAATGAACCGGTCAAGGCTGGACCACTTGCTCAAACCACAGCGCAGCATCCACACCAGCCCGGGCCCCCAAATCAGCAACACCACCAAAGTGAAGATGACGGGGAACTGCGTGGGATGAATGTCCAAGCCGCGCAGCGCCCATAGGCAGGCAGCGACTGCAATCCCTGCGAGCACGCTCCAAGGCGTGTGCAGCCCCTGCATGCGTGCCCACTCCCAAGCACCAGCGCCCATCAGGGCCAAGGTCAAGGCCGTGAAGTACAGTGGATTCGTCGCCAACAACGCAGGCACGAGCATCGCTAACAAAATCACAGCAGTGATGATTCGGTGCTTCAACATGCCGCCAGCTTACCTCTTTGCTCAGTTTCAACCATAAAAGAAAGGGCGCTGTGTGCGCCCTTTGTGGGAGTCTAGATCAGACTTCCATGATGTCTGCTTCTTTGGTCGAGACCAATTTATCAATTTCAGCGACGTACTTGTCGGTCAGCTTTTGAATATCTTCTTGGCTGCGGCGATCGTCATCTTCCGAAATTTCCTTGTCCTTGAGCAATTTCTTGACCGCCTCGTTGGCATCGCGACGCAAATTGCGAACCGCTACCTTGGCGTGCTCGCCCTCACCGCGCACGACTTTGGTGAGTTCTTTGCGGCGCTCCTCTGTCATGGGAGGCATGGGCACTCGAATCAAGTCGCCTTGAGAGGCAGGATTCAATCCCAAGTCCGACTCGCGGATCGCCTTTTCAATCACCGGCCCCATACCCTTTTCCCAAGGAGCCACGCCAATCGTTCGCGCGTCCAACAATGACAGGTTGGCCACTTGGGAAATCGGCAAGCTGCTGCCGTAGTAATCCACGTGCACCGTATCCAATAGCGCAGGGTTGGCTCGGCCAGTGCGGACTCGAGACAGCGCGTTTTTCAACGCGTCAATCGAGCTGCTCATCTTTTGCTCCGCGCCCTTTTTGATATCTGCTACCGTTGCCATGCTGCTTCTCCTGCTTGCTCAAACTCGCACCAAAGTGCCCTCTTCTTCACCCATCACGACGCGCTTGAGCGCGCCATCTTTGACAATTGAAAAAACTCGAATCGGTAAATCACGGTCACGGCAAAGCGCAAATGCGGTGGCGTCCATCACCTGCAAATTGCGCGCCATGGCTTCGTCAAATGAAATCTCGTCGTAGCGTGTCGCGCTTGGGTCTTTGTTGGGGTCCGCAGTGTACACACCGTCAACTTTCGTGGCCTTCAGGACCACTTCGGCGCCGATCTCCGCACCACGAAGTGCGGCAGCCGTGTCTGTGGTGAAAAATGGGTTGCCGGTGCCCGCTGCAAAAACCACCACTTTGCCTTCTTCGAGGTATTGCAACGCCTTGGGGCGCACGTACGGCTCGACGACTTGCTCGATGTTGATCGCGGACATGACGCGGGACATCACGCCATTTTTTTCCAGCGCATCCGACAACGCGAGGGAGTTCATGACCGTGGCCAACATGCCCATGTAATCGGCGGTCGCGCGGTCCATACCCACAGCACCACCGGCCATGCCCCTGAATATGTTGCCACCGCCAATGACGATCGCCACTTGCACCCCCATCTCGATGATTTCGGCAATCTCGGTCACCATCCGCTTGATGGTGTCTTGGTTGATGCCGAAATCATCGTCCCCCATCAAAGCCTC
>JALQVJ010000215.1 GCA_023260355.1 Burkholderiaceae bacterium
GCCCCTTCGCACGCTTGCGCCCAGGCGCCCAGTTGGGGAGCGATGTACACATCGGTAATTTTGTAGAGGTCAAGAATTCAACACTGGCAGATGGTGCCAAGGCGAACCACTTGGCCTACCTCGGCGACGCGGTGGTGGGAGAGCGGGTCAACTACGGTGCCGGCAGCATCACAGCGAACTATGACGGCGCCAACAAGCACAAAACGACGATCGAGGCCGATGTCCATGTTGGCAGCAATTGCGTTCTGGTCGCACCGGTCACAATTGGCGCCGGCGGCACCATAGGTGCTGGCTCAACCATCACGAAAGACACCGCTGCAAATGCGCTCTCACTGACTCGGGCCAAGCAGGCCAGCATCAACAACTGGTCGCGCCCAGCCAAAAAGAAACCAACCTGATAGAGGCTGTCATGATCGCTGAACCCATCTGGGTATCGACCGGTCTGGTCGCGCTGGCAGAAATGGGCGACAAGACACAACTGCTCGCGTTTCTATTGGCTGTGCGATTCAAGCGCCCACTGCCCATCATCCTCGGCATTTTGGTCGCCACGTTGCTGAACCACGGTTTGGCCGCCTGGGTCGGCATCTGGATCACAGAGAACATCGATCCACAGTGGTTGAAATGGGGATTGGGCGCCTCGTTCATAGCCATGGCGATTTGGATATTGGTGCCCGACAAAATCGAAGAGGAAGACACCCCAATCGCCAGACGTCTGGGCGTGTTTGGTGCCACGGTGGTCGCATTCTTTCTTGCAGAAATGGGCGACAAGACGCAGGTCGCAACCGTCGCCATGGCGGCACACTACATGCAACCCATTGCAGTCGTCGCTGGCACCACGCTTGGCATGTTGATCGCCGATGTTCCCGCCGTCTTTGTCGGAGACAAGTTTGCCAAAGCTTTGCCAATGCAATGGGTGCGTGGCATCACAGCCTGTTTATTTGGATTGCTCGGCTTGGTCACTTTTGCCAGCGCCGAGTCGGGGCTGATGCACCTGTTCCAGCGCTAGGCGGCCTTTGGGCGCCATGGTCTAGCGCGTCTCGGCAGTCACGCGCCATGGGGTTCACTCCACCGTGACGCTCTTGGCCAAGTTGCGGGGCTTGTCGACATCCGTGCCGCGCGCACAAGCGGTGTGATAAGCCAGCAACTGCAAGGCGACCACGTGCAGGATTGGACTGAGTACGCCGTAATGTTCAGGCATGCGAATCACGTTGACGCCTTCGCTGGCTTGAATTTGGCTGTCGCCGTCAGCGAGCACATACAGGACACCACCGCGCGCGCGCACCTCTTGCATGTTGCTCTTGAGCTTTTCGATCAACTCATCGTTGGGCGCCACAGTGACGACAGGCATCGCGTCGGTGACCAAAGCCAAAGGGCCATGTTTCAACTCGCCCGCGGGATACGCCTCTGCATGGATATAGCTGATTTCTTTGAGCTTGAGAGCGCCTTCGAGCGCAATGGGGTAGTGGCGCCCGCGACCGAGAAATAACGCGTTTTCTTTGGGTACAAAGGCGTCTGCCCAAGCCATGATTTGGGGCTCAAGTGCCAACACCGACTGCAGCGCCACAGGCAGGTGGCGCATCTCTTCCAGGTACGCCGTCTCTTGTGCTTCGCTCAGGTTGCCCTTGACTTTGGCCAGTGTGAGGGTGAGCAAAAAGAGTGCGGCGAGCTGCGTCGTGAAAGCCTTGGTTGAGGCCACGCCGATTTCCACTCCTGCACGTGTGACGTAGGCGAGCGCGCATTCGCGCACCATCGCAGACGTCGCGACGTTACAAATCGTCAGCGTCTTTTGCATGCCAAGCGATTGGGCGTGGCGCAACGCGGACAGGGTATCGGCCGTTTCACCACTTTGGCTGATGGTGACGACCAAAGCGTTGGGTTGGGGCACGCTGGTGCGGTAGCGGTACTCGCTGGCAATCTCGACGTCAGTCGGGATACCCGCAACCGACTCCAACCAATATTTCGCCACACAACCGCTGTAATAGCTGGTGCCACAAGCCAAGATCAAGACCCGATCGATGCCTGAAAACATGCGTGCAGCGGCATCTGAATCGCCATTCAAAGGCCCATTGAACAGGCTGGCGTCAATGCCCTGCACGCCTTGAAGTGTGTCGGCCAAGGCACGCGGCTGCTCGAAAATTTCTTTCTGCATGAAATGGCGATATGGCCCCAACTCAACTGCAACGCTGAACGCCTGCGTTAAGAAGACGTGGGATCTCGGTGTCGTAGGCCTTGTTGTCGGTGT
>JALQVJ010000279.1 GCA_023260355.1 Burkholderiaceae bacterium
TCATCCATGAGTCGACGCCGATTCAGCCGTTAGCGCAGGCGGGATGGCGCGACACGCTGGTCCTCACCTGCCGCAGCGGTGGATTTCAAGATCCGGTGCCCCTTTCTTGAGCGCGCTGCCATCGACATAAAAAAACGGCCCGAAAGGGCCGCTTTTTGGGTGAGACGGGCGTCACATGCGTTCGAAAATGGCCGCAATGCCTTGGCCCCCGCCAATACACATGGTCACCAGCGCATAGCGCCCTTGGATGCGCTGCAACTCGTGCAAAGCCTTCACAGTGATCAAGGCACCGGTGGCGCCAATCGGGTGGCCCAGTGAAATACCCGAACCGTTGGGGTTCACTTTGGCCGGGTCCAAGCCCAGGTCGCGTGTCACTGCGCAAGCCTGTGCCGCGAACGCCTCGTTGGCCTCGATCACATCCAAGTCACCAATGCTCAGACCCGCGCGCTTGAGCGCGATTTGGGTGGCCGGCACGGGACCAATGCCCATGTACTTGGGGTCGACCCCCGCATGGGCGTAGGCGACCAAGCGGGCCATCGGCGCCAAGCCGCGTGCCTTGGCGGTGTTGGCTTCCATCAAGACCACGGCAGCTGCGGCGTCGTTGATCCCTGACGCGTTGCCTGCAGTGACGGTGCCGTTTTCTTTCAGAAAGACGGGCTTGAGCTTGGCCATGTCGTCCATGGTGCAGTTCTGGCGGAAGTGCTCATCGGCGTCGAACACGACGTCGCCTTTGCGGCCTTTGCTGACCACGGGGACGATCTGATTTTTGAAATAGCCTGCTTCAGTGGCAGCTTGTGCGCGGCGGTGGCTTTCCACGGCCAGTGCATCTTGGTCTTCGCGGCTGATGCCCCACTTGGCAGCGATATTTTCAGCCGTGACGCCCATGTGGATGGTGTGAAATGGGTCGTGCAGCGCGCCGACCATCATGTCGACCATCTTGGTGTCGCCCATGCGAGCGCCAAAGCGGGTGGCCAAGCTGGCGTAAGGCGCACGGCTCATGTTTTCGGCACCCGCACCAATGGCGATATCGCAGTCGCCGAGCAAAATCGCCTGGCTGGCCGACACGATGGCTTGCAAGCCAGAGCCGCACAAACGGTTGACGTTGAAAGCCGGCGTGCCTTGCGCGCAACCGCCATCGATGGCGGCGACCCGAGACAGATACATATCGCGCGGCTCGGTGTTCACGACGTGACCGAAGACCACATGCCCCACGTCCTCTCCTGCTGTCTGAGCGCGGGCCAACGCTTCCTTCACCACCAGCGCGCCCAATTCGGTGGGGGGCTTGTCTTTGAGGCTGCCTCCAAATGTACCGATGGCGGTGCGCACACCACTGACGACTACGACTTCACGACTCATGCTGTTCTCCACAAAAAACAAAGGGTATCGGCCCATCATACGAATGGGGCTGACCTCAGGCTGTCAGCGCCGAGGCTGCAGGGGGAGCTGCGGCTCAGAGCTCTCGCAGATCCGTGATCACCTCTTGACCAAAGCTTGCGCTGTCCAGATAGGTCCATATTTTGCTCGCGGCATCGGCCGGCGAGGTCAACATGTTTTGGTCCTTGAGGGCCACGAAGTTCCCATGATCAGGGAATTGGCTCGGATCAGCCGCCCGCAACTGCGCTTGCATGTCGGTGGCAATCACGCCGGGCGCAAGCGATGCGATTTGCGCACCGTGGGGATGAAGCGCTTGCTCAAGTGCGACACAGCGGCTGAGGTGGTCCAGGCCGGCTTTGACCGCGCAGTAGGGGCCGCTGCTGGCCATGGCTCTGCGCGCCAGCCCGCTGGAAATATTCAAAATTTGACGCCGCCCTGTCCAGCCCTGGGTCACCCAGGCCTGGGTCACAGCGAGCCACACCTGCATCAACTGCATGGGTGCCTCTAGCCCGATGCGGGTGGAGCGGGCCAAATCAGCGAGGGACACGTCTTGCAAGGGCGCCACTTCCGTCAAGATGGCTGCGTTGTTGATCAAGATCACTCGGTCGATATCGGCGGGTTGCAGGGTGCGCATCCACGTGTTCAGCCGTTCAGCCCCTTCAGCGCCGTCGCTCAGGTCTTGCGCCCATTGCTCAAGGTGAGCCCCATGCTGGTGGGCGTGTTGCACCAAGCCGTCGTTGACGTTGCGCGAGATTCCCAACACCGCGTGGCCTTGCGCAAGCGCTTGCTCGGCAATGGCCAAGCCCATGCCTCGAGAGTGCCCTGTCAAAATGACCCAAGAACGTGCCTGCATACCCAACTCCAAAATAGCTTTGCCAAAAGCCGAAGTCTGTCAAAAGGGCGCAGGGCTTGTCCAATCCAAGGCGACACCCGTGCTCGGGTGCTCGAGGCGCAATTCCGTGGCATGCAGCAATAGCCTAGGCGCTGCCCGGCACACGACGTCGCTGCCTCCGAACCCGGGGCCATACAGCGGATCACCCAAAATCGGGTGGCCAATGCTCAGCAGGTGAACCCGCAACTGGTGTGAGCGGCCGGTGATCGGTCTGAGCTCCAAGCGGGTGCGATCCAACGGCAAATTGGGGTCATCGACGGCACGCCACAAGGTTGTGCTGGGCTTGCCGGTCTCGCCACAAACTTTGCTTTTTGGGCGATTCGGCCAATCGACGATCAGGGGGGCATCAATGGTGTGCCATGCGTCTGGCTCACCGGGGTGTCGCAAGTTACCCCACACCACGGCGGTGTAGGTTTTGGCAGTGCGGCGGTCTGCGAACGCTTGGCTCAAAGCGCGCTGCATCTCCAAGCCACGCGCCATCACGATCAAGCCCGACGTGTCCATGTCCAGCCGATGCACCACTTTGGCATCTGGCCAACGGGCTATCGCTCTGCTGCTCAAACAGTCCTGCTTGTCTGGCCCGCGCCCAGGCACAGACAACAAGCCGCAGGGTTTGTCGAAGACCAGCAGGTCCTCGCGCTCGTCAATGACCGTGAGCGCTGGATTCACGCTTGGGTCGACAGCTTGGCCTCTGCTTTGTCCAGCCACATGTCAAAGCTGGCGAGCAAATCAGTTTGGCTGAATGAACAGCTGTCACCGCTGAACAGCGCCGAAGACTCGAGGCGATCGAGCAGGTTGTCCCAAACCGTGGAGAACGCTGGTGGCAAGTCGCTCAACCAAGGTTTGGGTGCGCGCGCCAACGCGCTGAACTGCGCAACAGTGAGCTGGTCTTGGCGCAGGCTTCGCACGTGGCGGCGAAGTGCGGCGGTGTCTTCGAGTGCTGGCATCACCATGCTCCGGTCATTTGCCCCAAGAATCTTTCAGGCCCACAGCGCGATTGAACACCGGGCGGCCTTGGTCGTGGTCGACACGGTCGGCGACAAAGTAACCGTGGCGCTCAAACTGAAACTTTTGATCGGGTTGCGCTTGCGCGAGTGATGGCTCGACATAAGCCGTGATGACCTGCAAGCTGTTGGGGTTGAGGTGTGCGAGGAAGTCTTTGCCACCCGAGTCGGGGTGCTCTTCTGTGAACAAGCGGTCATAAAGCCTGACTTCTGCCGCCACGCCGTCTGAGACGCCGACCCATGTGATGGCGGCCTTGGCCTTCACGCGATCGGCGCCGGGCGTGCCGCTCTTGGTGTCCGGGATCACTTTGGCCAGCACGCGCGTGACGGCGCCGTTGGCGTCCTTTTCACAGCCCGTGCACTCGACGACATAGCCACCTTTGAGTCGCACGATGTTGCCTGGGAACAAGCGCTTGTAGCCTTTGGCAGGCACCTCTTGAAAGTCTTCTCTTTCGATCCATACCTCGCGACCAATCGCAAACGTGCGCAGCCCAGCCGCTTCCGCGCCCGGCGCGGTATGAGGCAATGCAGGTTGCGTGCAGGGCTCAGTGTGGTCGTCGCTGCCGAAAACGTCGCCCCAATTGGTCATCACCAATTGGACCGGGTCCAGCACCGCCATGCCGCGCTGGGCCGTGTTCTCAAGGTCTTCACGAAGGCATCCCTCAAGGGTGCTGTAGTCAATCCAGCTATCAGCCTTGGACACACCTATGCGTTCCGCAAACAATTGGATGCTGGCTGGCGTGTAGCCCCGGCGACGCAGACCTACGATGGTGGGCATGCGCGGGTCGTCCCAGCCGCTGACATGCTGCTCGTCAACCAGTTGTTTGAGTTTGCGTTTGCTGGTGACGACGTAAGTGAGGTTCAAGCGCGCAAATTCGTACTGGCGTGGGGTCGGCGTGTTGATCAGGCCGCCCTCACTGAGCCGCTCCATCAGCCAGTCATAGAAGGGGCGTTGATCCTCGAACTCCAGTGTGCACAAGCTGTGCGTGATGTTCTCGAGCGCGTCCTCGATGGGGTGTGCGAACGTGTACATCGGGTAGATGCACCATCGGTCACCCGTGTGGTGGTGGGTGGCGCGACGGATGCGATAGATCGCGGGGTCGCGATGAGGGCCTCGGTATGGGCGCGCAGTTCTTCGTCGTCGGGCAGCGGCACCATGGTGATGGCGGCCGCGGAGGTCACGTCGGCGCCGCGACGGGTCAGCAGCGCGGCGAGTTCCTCGGACCGGCGGGCCGAGGTGACGGCAACCCGGAACCCGGTGAGCGGAGCCCAATCAGGTTCAGTCATGGCACCTGTGTATTCAGGGCATGTTTCGGGCGAGTTAATCCACTGTTGCGCGTGTGTGTCACCTG
>JALQVJ010000299.1 GCA_023260355.1 Burkholderiaceae bacterium
ATCAGGATCGATGGCTCCACCCAAATGGCTGGGGTTGTTCGCCAGCACCCCGACTGCCCTGCCGTTCAACCTCGCCAAAGCGGTGTGGATACCCACCCCGTAACCCGTGCGCAATGGCAACACACTGCCCTCATCAAATACCTGCGGCAAGATCGCGCGCGTGTCATAAATGCGCAGGCGCTGCTCGGGTACCGCATCGCGCAAGCCACTGCTATCTGGCGCCCGCCACGTCGGCCAGTCGCCTTGAAAATAGGACAAATAGCGCCGTGCCATGCGCGCCGCCTCGGTTTCGTCATTCACCAAAATATCGATGACGCCGTTGCGATGCTGCACGTCCGCAGGCCCTACATCCTCCGGGGCAAAGACCCCCAAGCCCCCGCCTTCGATCATCGCGGGACCGCCCATGCCGATGTTGCTGTCTTTTGTCGCAATCACCACATCACAACACCCCAACAACGCTGCATTGCCGGCAAAGCATCGCCCCTGCACCACACCGATCACCGGCGCCACGCCGCTCATGGCAGCAAACGCTGCAAACGTCGGCACGTGCAAGCCCGCCACGATCGGCATGTCCACGTCGCCAGGCCGACCACCACCACCCTCTGCCCATAGCACCACTGGCCAGCGGTGCCGGTGCGCGAGTGACAACACGCGATCCATTTTTTGGTGGTTTCTGAATCCCTGCGTGCCTGCCAAGACGGTGGCGTCATAAGCCATCAATAAACACCCGGCGCGCTCGGGCCCGAACTTGTCGGCGTGCACCGTCGCACTGCCTGTGATCAATCCATCGGCTGGCGTGTTGGCTTGCAAATCATCCAAAGCACGGCGCTGCGTCTGCGCTGCGATGGCCAAGCCGCCGTACTCGACGAAGCTGTTGACATCGGCGGTTGCGGCGATATTTTCGCGGGCCGTGCGCCAGCCTTTGTCATGCCGCTTGGCTACGGCCTGCGGGCGCGCGGCGTCATCCAGCAATGCATGGCGCGCCAGTGCCTTTTGCAGATCAGGTCGAGGGCCTGTGTCTGCATGCCCACCCACCTCACCGCGGGTGCTCACAGCATCGGCAGATGGCGTTGGCGCGCTCTGGCTGAGGGTGACCAGTACCTCGCCATCTTGCACGACATCACCGGCTTGTACGCCGCAATGGATGACGGTCGAAGCGTGGGGCGCGAGCACCTCGTACTCCATCTTCATGGCCTCTAGCACGACCAACACTTGGCCAGCCTTGACCGCCTCTTGCGCTTGCACCATGACTTGTGCCACAACGCCACTCATGGGCGCATTCACCAAAACATCTCGCATCGATGGACTCCTGTTGTGAGCCCATTGTGGTCACGTCTGTGCGCGAGCAAAGGTCAAGCGCGTGACAAATGCATGCGATCGGCCCGGCGGGTCAACCCAATGCGGGCAAGCGCTGTGTGTTCTTGACCTCTTCCATCACCACGTATGTGCGGGTTTCTCGCACGCCAGGCATCTGCCACAAGACATCGCCTGCGAACTGCCGGTAGGCCTCCATATCCGCCATGCGCGTCTTCAGCAAATAGTCAAAGCCACCCGCCACCATATGGCACTCCATGATCTCAGGGCGCACCTGCGCGGATGCCTTGAAGGCATCAAAGACGTTGGGCGTGGTGCGGTCGAGCAAGACCTCGACAAAGATCAGCATGCCCGCATCCAACTTGAGTGGGTTGAGGCGGGCCTCGTAGCCCAGGATGTAGCCCTCCTTGGTGAGCTTCTGAACGCGCGCCAACACCGCGGTTGGTGAGAGCGAAACCACCTCTGCCAGTTTCAAATTGCTGATGCGCCCGTCCTCTTGCAGCGCGCTCAGAATTTTCAGGTCAATTCGGTCAATTTCCATGGCATTTTCTGAACTATTTACTAATTTATATACTAATTATAGATATTAATTCACCTTAATTAGCAAGATGATCGCCACATTCGCTATAGAGCGAAGCCACCCAACAGCCCCTTTTTGTTTCTGCCATGAACACCATTGCCAACCCGATCCACTTGCAATCCCCCGGCGCCTGGGCCGATGCACCATCGCAGCACAGCGCCTTGCGCCGCGCGATCTCGCAACGCCTCACCATGGCGGAGCAAGAGGCGGTGCAAGCGCTCTTGGACCAGCGCCAGCTCGACACTGCGCAAGAATCAGCGGTCAAGGCCTACGCCACCGCGTTGGTGAAAGGACTCAAGGCGCACCAGCACCAGAGTGCACGCGCCAACCTCGTGCAGAACCTCTTGCAAACCTACACCTTGAGTTCGGACGAGGGCATTGCTCTCATGTGCTTGGCGGAGTCATTGCTGCGCATACCGGACGCAGCCACGCGCGATGCCATCATTCGCGACAAACTCAGCCGTGGTCAGTGGCAAGAGCACTTGGGCCAAAGTGAGTCCATCTTTGTGAACGCCGCCACATGGGGTTTGCTCATCACCGGGCGGGTGACGCGCCCGGTGTCCCGCGGTTCATTGGGAGGTACGTTGCACCGCTGGCTGCAAACTGGCAGCGCGCCAGTGATTCGCCAAGCCGTT
>JALQVJ010000054.1 GCA_023260355.1 Burkholderiaceae bacterium
ATACCCAGTTGGGTTGTGACAGCACGCGTGCAACACCACAATGGTGCCCGCCTCTGATGCGTTCAACTTGTCCAGCATGCCTTGGAAGTTGATGCCGCGATTTGCCGCATCGTAATAGGGGTAGGTGTCAACCTGGAAGCCGGCTTGCGTGAAGATGGCGCGATGGTTCTCCCAGCTCGGGTCGGAAATCAAAACCTTGGAGTTGGGCTGGGTTGATTTCAGAAAGTCTGCGCCAACCTTGAGACCGCCTGTGCCGCCAATGGACTGCACCGTGGCGACGCGGCTGCTTTGCACGACGTCGCTGTCGTTGCCAAACACCAAACCTTTGACCGCGCCGTCGTAGGCTGCAATGCCGTCGATGGGCAGGTAGCCGCGGGGCTTGGGAGTGGCCATCAGTTGCGCCTCAGCGGCTTGAACACACTTCAGCAGGGGTAGCTTGCCGTTTTCGTCAAAATACACGCCCACGCCCAAGTTGACCTTGCTGGGGTTGGAGTCGGCGTTGAATTGCTCGTTCAAACCCAGGATCGGGTCACGCGGCGCCATGGGTACGGCTGAAAGAAACGACATAGTCAGGCTATCCTTACGGGCTGTGTTGGGGAAAACCCGTTATTCTAAATCGCAGCAATCGCATCCGACCACCGAACTTCGAAAGTAGACATGACTGAGGACAAGCAGCAACAGGCCGGCGAATGGGTGCGATTTGAAGGCTCGCCATTTGAGTTGTTCCAGCCGTTTCCACCCGCTGGTGATCAACCCACCGCCATCCAAGGTTTGGTCGAGGGCGTGCGCGACGGTGAGATGTACCAAACCTTGTTGGGGGTCACCGGCTCAGGCAAGACGTACACCATGGCCCAGACGATCGCGCGCCTGGGTCGCCCGGCGATTGTGTATGCGCCCAACAAGACGTTGGCCGCGCAGTTGTACTCAGAGTTTCGAGAGTTCTTCCCGAACAACGCGGTCGAGTACTTTGTCAGCTACTACGACTATTACCAGCCTGAAGCCTACGTGCCTCAGCGCGATTTGTTCATCGAAAAAGACTCTGCCATCAACGAGCACATCGAACAAATGCGGCTCTCCTGCACCAAAAGCTTGCTGGAGCGACGCGACGTGGTGATCGTGGCCACCGTCTCTGCGATCTACGGTATTGGTCACCCCGAGAGCTATCACCAAATGATCATGTTGCTGCGCAAGGGTGATACCTTCGGGCAGCGGGACCTGATCGCGCAATTGGTGCGCATGCAGTACCAGCGCAATGACATGGACTTTGCTCGTGGCACCTTTCGTGTGCGCGGCGACACCATTGATGTGTTCCCTGCCGAACATTCCGAGCTTGCTGTGCGCATCGAAATGTTTGACGACGAAATCGAAGGCCTGCAACTCTTCGACCCGCTGACTGGGCAGGTCAAGCAGCCCATCAGCCGCTTCACCGTCTATCCACGCAGCCACTACGTGACCCCCAGAGAGCAGGTGTTGGCCGCCGTTGAAACCATTAAAGTTGAATTGAAGGATAGGCTTGCAGAGCTTTTGGCTGCTGGAAAGCTGGTCGAAGCCCAGCGACTTGAGCAACGCACGCGCTTTGATTTGGAGATGCTCACCGAGGTGGGGCACTGCAAGGGTATTGAGAACTACTCTCGCCACTTGACGGGTGCGGCGCCGGGCGATCCGCCTGCCACGTTGACAGATTACCTGCCCAAAGATGCGCTCATGTTCTTGGATGAGAGTCATGTCTTGATGGGGCAGTTTTCAGGCATGTTCAATGGTGATCGGGCGCGCAAGACGACACTGGTGGAGTACGGCTTTCGGTTGCCCAGCGCTTTGGACAACCGGCCCCTCAAATTGGAGGAGTTTGAGCAGCGCATGCGGCAGACGATTTTTGTCTCCGCGACGCCCGCGCAGTATGAGCGTGATCACTCGGGCAACACGGTCGAGCAGGTGGTTCGGCCTACTGGCTTGGTAGATCCAGTTGTACACGTGCGCCCCGCGTCCAATCAAGTGGACGATGTGTTGCAAGAAATCCGTTTGCGCGTGAATGTCGGCGAGCGTGTCCTGATCACGACCCTGACCAAACGCATGGCGGAGCAATTGACCGAGTACCTGACTGAGAACGGTGTCAAGGTCCGCTATCTGCACAGCGATGTGGACACCGTTGAGCGGGTTGAAATCTTGCGCGATCTGCGGCTGGGTGAGTTCGACGTTCTGGTTGGGATCAACCTGCTGCGAGAGGGGATCGACATCCCAGAGGTGTCATTGGTGGCTATTTTGGATGCCGACAAAGAGGGTTTTTTGCGATCCGAACGATCCCTCATCCAGACGATTGGCCGAGCCGCGCGAAACCTCAATGGCACCGCCATCTTGTACGCGGACAAGATGACGGACTCCATGGAGCGCGCAATTGGAGAGACCGAGCGCCGTCGGACCAAACAGATCGCCCACAACCTCGCACACGGCATCGAACCCAAGTCTGTGGTCAAACGCATCAAAGACCTCATCGACGGCGTCTACAGCGAAAAAGCCCAGGATCAGGCCGAGCGTTTGGCGCGCGAGAGCGAGTTGCGCGCCCATGCTGACGCGATGAACGAAAAAGATGCAGCCCGCGAAATCAAACGTTTGGAAAAGCTGATGATCGATCACGCCAAGAACCTCGAGTTCGAGCAAGCGGCGTCAGTGCGCGATCAACTCCAGGTGATCAAAGCCAAATTTTTTGGCGCGCCCAGCCATGATCCCGGGGTACTCTGACGGCGCGATCGGCAGGCTTTTCCCTGACACGAACCTTTCTTCACTCTGTAAATTACTTCGTAAAAACCCTATAAATCCTGAGTAAAAGAGTGGGCTATGTGCTATACTCGATCAAATCAGTCGGATACCCGAATGAAAGGAGAACGAGATGCGTATGACCACCAAAGGCCGCTTCGCCGTCACCGCCATGATCGACTTGGCACTTCGCCAAGCCCATGGCCCTGTCACTTTGGCCGCCATCAGCCAGCGGCAACAGATTTCCCTCTCGTATTTAGAGCAGCTGTTCGGCAAGATGCGCCGCAACGGTCTGGTCGAGTCGACCCGTGGTCCGGGCGGCGGCTACTCGTTGGCGCGCAAGGCCAACGAGATCAGCGTCGCGGACGTGATCATGTCGGTCGATGAACCCATGGACGCCACGCAATGCGGCGGCAAAGAAAACTGCGGCGGCGAGGGCGTTCGGTGCATGACCCACGACTTGTGGTCCGCTTTGAACGACCGCATGTACGACTTCCTGAGCGGCATCACACTTGATCAACTGGTCAAAGAGCAGTTGGACAAAGGTGTCGTCGTCGAAGAGAGCGCGCCACAAATCAAGCGGGCGATCACCCCCATGCAAGTGGTGAAGCCCATCCGAGTCAACGCGCCCAACTCGGTGTTCGCGCTGGCTGCCAGTCTGTCAAAAACCTGAAATCCAACATGAGCATGACCCCCCATTTGCCAGTCTATATGGACTACAGCGCCACCAATCCCTGTGATCCCAGGGTGGTGGATGCCATGGTGCCATGGCTGTACGAGCATTTTGGCAACCCCGCTTCTCGCAGCCATGCGTGGGGCTGGGAGGCCGAAAAAGCGGTGGAAACCGCGCGCGGCCATGTCGCCGACCTGATCGGCGCGGATCCTCGCGAAATCGTGTGGACCAGCGGCGCAACCGAGAGCGATAACTTGGCGCTGAAAGGCGCAGCCCACTTCTATCAAAGCCGTGGCAAGCACATCATCACAGTCAAAACCGAGCACAAGGCTGTGCTCGACACGTGCCGTGAGTTGGAGCGCCAAGGCTTCGAAGTCACCTACATGGACGTCCAAGAGGATGGTTTGCTCGATTTGGCCGCTTTTGAGGCTGCCATTCGACCCGACACCATCTTGGCAAGCGTCATGTTCGTGAACAACGAGATTGGCGTCATCCAAGACATCGTGGCGATTGGCCAAATTTGCCGTGCCAAGGGCGTGATCTTTCATGTTGATGCGGCACAAGCCACGGGGCGGGTCGATATCGATCTGAAGACCCTGCCCGTGGATCTGATGAGCCTGACCTCGCACAAAACCTACGGACCCAAAGGCATTGGCGCGTTGTATGTGCGGCGCAAGCCTCGCATCCGCATCGAGGCACAAATGCACGGCGGTGGCCATGAGCGCGGCATGCGTTCAGGCACGTTGCCTACGCACCAGTGCGTCGGTATGGGTGAGGCCTACCGAATCGCCAAGTTGGAAATGGCTGAAGAAAATCGCCGCATCAAAGCCTTGCATGACCGCATGCTCAAAGCGCTGAGCGATGTGCCCGAGGTCTACATCAACGGCAATGCCGAGCGCCGCGTGCCCCACAACTTGAACATGAGTTTCAACTTTGTCGAAGGCGAATCACTGATCATGGGGATCAAAGGCTTGGCGGTATCCAGCGGCTCAGCATGCACCTCGGCTTCGCTTGAACCCAGCTACGTTTTGCGTGCCTTGGGTCGCAGCGACGAGTTGGCGCACTCCAGCTTGCGCATGACGATCGGGCGCTGGACCACCGAGCAAGACATCGATTACGCCGTGGAGGCGATCAAGCAAAACGTTGAAAAATTGCGAGAGTTGTCGCCGCTTTGGGAAATGCACCAAGACGGGATCGACCTCAGCACCATCCAGTGGGCTGCCCACTGACAGGAGAAACGCATGGCCTATTCAGAAAAAGTCATTGATCACTACGAAAACCCCCGCAACGTTGGCTCCTTTGAAAAAGGTGACGATTCCGTGGGCACGGGTATGGTGGGCGCGCCGGCTTGCGGCGACGTCATGAAATTGCAAATCAAGGTCAATCCCGAAACGGGCGTGATCGAAGACGCGCGCTTCAAGACCTACGGTTGCGGCTCTGCCATCGCATCGAGTTCGCTGGTCACAGAGTGGGTCAAAGGCCGCACACTCGACGAAGCCGCTGCATTGAAAAACAGCGAAATCGCCGAGGAGTTGGCCTTGCCACCCGTCAAAATCCACTGCTCTATTTTGGCCGAAGACGCCATCAAGGCAGCCGTGGAAGACTACCGCAAAAAGCACAGCGCAGCCTAAGGACGTCTCATGAGTGTGACCCTCACCGAAGCCGCCGCGCGCCATGTGCAGCGATATCTGAGCCGAAGAGGGAAGGGCGTTGGGGTGCGCTTGGGCGTCAAAACCACGGGCTGCTCCGGCTTGGCTTACACGCTTGAATACGCGGACGAAGTGGCAGCCGAGGACGTGGTGTTTCAGGACCAAGGCGTTCAGGTTTTGGTCGATCCCAAGAGCCTGGCTTATATCCAAGGCACGCAACTCGACTTTGTCCGCGAGGGATTGAACGAGGGTTTCAAGTTCAACAACCCCAATGAGCGTGATCGCTGCGGTTGCGGCGAATCGTTCCGGATCTGACGTGTCAGCTGCTGGCAGTGATGGGCTGAGCCTTCAGTCCAATGATTTTGAGTTGTTCGGCTTGCCCGAGCGATTCGAGCTCGATGCCCAGCGGCTCGAGGCCCAGTGGAAGTCGCTTCAGACACAAATTCACCCCGATAAGTTCGCCGCCCAAGGTGCTGCAGCCCAGCGCTTGAGCATGCAATGGTCAGTCAGAGTCAACGAGGCCTACCAGCGGCTCAGGTCGCCAGTGGCACGCGGCGCCTATTTGTGCGAGCTGCGCGGACATCCGGTTCGTGCCGAGGACAACACAGCGATGCCGGCGGCGTTTCTGATGCAACAGATGGAGTGGCGCGAGGCCCTGGACGATGCCGGTCGCGATGCCGACGAGCTCGAGCGCTTGTGGGCGCAAACCCGTGCCACGCAGACCCAATACCTCTTGGATCTGGCCCAAGCCTTAGACGAGCAGCAAGACGCTGCTCAGGCTGCGGGTTGCGTTCGCGCGCTCATGTTCATCGAAAAATTTTCACGCTCCGTCGCCCAGCGGCTGGATGACTTGGACGAATAAATGGCACTGTTACAAATTTCTGAGCCTGGTCAGTCGCCTGACCCACACCAGCGCAAATTGGCGATTGGCATCGACCTAGGTACCACCCATTCTTTGGTTGCAGCGATGCGCCACGGCGTACCGGAATGCCTGCCAGATGAGCAGGGGCGCGTGCTTTTGCCCAGCGCAGTGCGCTACACCAGCGAGGGCTCTGGTCGCCAAATCGGCTATCCAGCATTGGAGGCGCAGGCCACAGATCCCGCAAACACCATCGTGTCGGTGAAGCGCTTGATGGGCAGGACCCGCAGCGATGTGGCCCAAGTTGAACAGCTCCCTTAC
>JALQVJ010000023.1 GCA_023260355.1 Burkholderiaceae bacterium
CTGCTGTGCCATTTCCATCGCAATCTTGTTGTGGCTGATGAACAAGAACTGGGTGTCTTGGCTCATGCGTGAAACCAACTTGGCGTAACGCTCCGTGTTGGCGTCATCCAATGGCGCATCCACTTCGTCCAGCAAGCAAAACGGCGCCGGATTGAGTTGAAAGATGGCAAAGACCAGCGCGATCGCAGTCAGCGCCTTCTCACCACCAGACAGCAAGTGAATGGTTTGGTTCTTTTTGCCCGGCGGTTGCGCCATCACCTGGACACCAGCATCGAGGATCTCCTCGCCAGTCATGACCAGCTTGGCATTGCCGCCACCGAACAAGTCTGGGAACATGCGGCCAAAGTGTTCATTCACCGTGTCGAAAGTGCCCTGCAGCAGATCGCGCGTTTCCATGTCGATCTTCTGGATCGCGTCTTCCAAGGTGTTGATTGCGTCGGTCAAGTCGGCAGACTGGGCATCCAAGAACATCTTGCGCTCTCGGGCTTCGCTCAACTCATCGAGCGCTGCGAGGTTGACAGCGCCGAGGGATTGGATTTCGCGGTTCAAGCGATCGATCTCACCCTGGAGCCCCCAGAGCTTGACCTCGTTCGCCTCGATGCTGGCCGCAACGGCCTCGAGGTCGGCTTCAACATCAACCAACGCTTGCTGGAACTGCTCGACCGCGAGCGCTGAAGCCTGCTCCTTCAACCGCATTTCCGTGATGTGCTGGCGCTGCGGCTCCAACGCACGCTCCACCTGCAACCGCCGCTCATCGCTGGCGCGCAGCTTGGCACTCAAGTCTTCGTAAGCACTGCGCTGTGCAGCCAGTGCCTCTTCTCTTTCGAGCTTTCGCGCCAGCGCATCCTGCAAGCCGCCTTGTGCCGCTGCATCGCTGAGCTGTTGGAGCTCCTCGTGAACGCGCCCTTGCTCCGACTGAAGAGACTCGCTTTGCTGCGCAGCCGTATCGATCACGCGCTGCAGTTCGGCCTGGCGCGCCTGCATCGTGCGCTGTGAAAACACTGCCTCCTGGGCCTGCCTTTCCAACGTGCGCAACTGCTCGCGCGCATGATTCAGCTGGCGCTCTGACTCGATCACACGCTCATCCAACTGCGCATGGCGCTCCTGCGTATCGGCCAACTGCATGTCAAGCTGCTCAAAGCGTGCCTCAGCCTCAACGGCGCGTTCGCGCAAGGCCTCTTGGGCGGCCACGATTTCTCCCAGGTCATCGCCCAACTGGGCACTGCGGGCTTGGGTTTGCTCAACCTGTTGCTGCAATTGCAAAAATTGCACTTGGGCTTGGTGCGCGGCGGACTGGGCGCTGGTGACTTGCGCTCTTAATGCGTGCAGCTGCTGCGACGCCTCGGCGTAGGCGCTTTCAGCCTTGACCGCATTGGCCTTGGCCTGCTGAACAATCAAGTCCTGCGCTTTGATGTGCTTGTCGAGATTTTCAATTTCTTGAGCCCGAGCGAACATGCCTGCTTGCTCGTCATCCTGGGCGTAAAACCCGACACTGGTCGGCGTGACCACGTGGCCCGACTGAACCACAATGCGCTGTCCCAGGGTCAATTGGTCGCGCATGCGCAAGGCTTCATCCAGGCTGTTGGCAACGAACGTGCCACTGAGCCAGTCGCTCAACACGCCCATCAGACCACTGTCATGGACGCGCAGCAAAGCAGTCAATGACTTGAGGTTACCCGGCGCAGGCGTGGCCGGCGCCGATGGCGGCGCATAAAACGTCAGCTTTGTCGCTGGCGCATCGGACGCAAAGCCGCTGACCATGTCGAGTCTGCCAACGCCCACTGCAGCCATGCGCTCGCGCAGCGCTGACTCGAGCGCCATCTCCCAACCTGCTTCGATATGCAAACTCTTCCAGAGCGGCTGGAGGTGGTCCAAGCCGTGTTTGGCCAACCACGGGGCCAACTGATCATTGGCCTGGAGTTTGGCCTGCAGCGCCGCCAATGCCTCAAGCCTCGCGCGCAGATCGGCCTGCTTGTGCGACTCGGTGGCCACAAGCGTCTGTGCTTGGGCGCGTGCTTCATCGAGCGCAGGGACGTCCGCTTGCAAAGTTTCGAATTGCGCCTGCAAAGTCTCAAACACCTGCGACAGGCTTTGGGCTTGTTCCTGCATCTGTGCCAGGCGCTGGGTATCCGGTGTCGCGAGCGCCGCTTGATCAGCGCTCAGCTTGTCATATCGGGCGGCGAGTTGTCGATCTTGCTCGCCGATCGCACGCTGCTCGGCAGCCAAGACTTGGATTTGCTGCTGAACTTGGTTGACGTGGTTGCGTTGCTCGTTGGCGGCTTGCTGGGCAGAACGCAGCTTGTCCTCGAGTTGAGGCAGCGCCATTTGCTGCTCTTCCAATTGCGCGGCCATGATCTCCGCCTGCGCCGCAGCCTCTTCATCGCTGGTGGCCAAGCCGGCCAACTCATCGCTGGCTTGTTGGCTGTTTTGGCGCCACTGTTCCAACTGCTCGTTGATTTGCACCAACCGCGCCTCAAGGCGGCGGCGGCCCTCCACCACAAAGCGAATCTCAGCCTCGAGCTTGCCCACTTCAGCTGTCGCTTCGTACAAAGCGCCTTGCGCTTGATTGACTGCATCGCCCGCTGCGTAATGCGATTGGCGGATAGCCTCCAAGTCGGCTTCCACTTGCCGCAACTCTGCCATGCGGCCCTCGAGGGCTGTGATGGCACTTTCAACTTCTGCTTTGACCTTGACTTGCTCGGCCTGCGCCTCGTTGCGCTTGAGCATCCATGATTGCTGCTGCTTCAGCGTGGCTTGCGCCTGCAGGGTTTTGAACTTTTCCGCGACCTCGGCTTGGCGCTCCAACTTGTTGAGGTTGCTGTTCAACTCCCTCAAGATGTCTTCCACGCGCGTCAAGTTTTCACGGGTATCGCTGAGCCGATTGGCGGTTTCGCGCCGGCGCTCTTTGTATTTGGAGACGCCTGCCGCTTCTTCCAAAAACAAACGCAGCTCTTCAGGGCGGCTCTCAATGATGCGGCTGATCGTGCCCTGACCAATGATCGCGTAGGCGCGTGGGCCCAAGCCTGTGCCCAAGAAGACGTCATGCACATCGCGCCGACGCACGGATTGGTTGTTGATGAAGTAGCTGCTGTTGCCATCTCGGGTCAACACACGGCGCACAGAGATTTGTGCGTACTGCGCCCACTGCCCACCCGCGCGGTGGTCGTCATTGTCAAACACCAATTCAACGCTCGCGCGGCTGGCTGGCTTGCGCAGGTTGGTGCCATTGAAAATCACGTCCTGCATGGACTCGCCACGCAGTTCTGACGCCTTGGACTCACCCAACACCCAGCGAACGGCGTCCATGATGTTGGACTTGCCGCAGCCGTTCGGCCCCACCACGCCGACGAGTTGCCCGGGCAACTCGAAGTTGGTGGGTTCCACAAAAGACTTGAACCCGGATAGTTTGATGGATTGGAGGCGCACGTTGTTTTCTAATACTTTTAGGCTAACTTAACAGGGCGAAATGCCCATCCAGCAGCCTCCAACTATAACGCGCTCATGCCCATTTTTCTCAGCGGGACAGGCCCGCCGAGCTCAAGCCTTGAACAGGCCCGCGTAGGTCTCGCGGAGCACGTTCTTCTGGACTTTACCCATGGTGTTGCGAGGCAGTTCGTCCACCACCGCGCAATGTTTGGGCACCTTGTAGTTGGCGAGTTGCCCTTTCATGGCCTGCAACACTTCACCAGCATCAAGAGCGGCTCCAGGTCGGGGCACCAACACAGCCACACCAACCTCACCGAAATCAGGGTGCTGCACACCCACGACCGCGCTCTCAGCGATACCAGGGAGGTTGTTCAGGTAGGACTCCACCTCGGCGGGGTACACGTTGTATCCACCACTGATGATCAAGTCCTTGTTGCGACCGACAATGGTGACGTAGCCGTCGTTGTCGATTTTGCCGACGTCACCCGTCTTGAAGAAGCCATCCGACGTGAACTCCTCGGCGGTCTTCTCAGGCATTTGCCAGTAGCCCATGAACACATTGGGCCCCTTCACCTGGATGGCACCAATCTCATTGGTGGGCACGACATGGTTCTGGTCATCCACGACCCGCAGCGTGACGCCAGGCAGAGGAAAGCCCACCGTGCCGCCACGGCGCTCGCTTTGCTGTGCAAACCGGGGGTCCGCCGCATAGGGGTTGGAGGTCAGCATGACGGTCTCGCTCATGCCGTAGCGCTCCAAAATCGTGTGGCCAGTGCGCTCGCGCCAGAGGTCAAAGGTTTCCTTCAAAAGTGGCGCAGAGCCCGAAATGAAAAGCCGCATGTGAGCTGTGCTCTCTGGGGTCAACGCCGCTTCATTGAGCATGCGCACATACAAGGTCGGCACCCCCATAAACACGGTGCCTTTGGCCATGTGCGCGATCGCCTGCTTGGGGTCGAACTTGTCCATCCAAATCATGGGGCTGCCGTTGCTCAGCGCGCCATGGATCGCCACGAACAAACCGTGGACGTGGAAGATCGGCAAGGCATGGATCAACACGTCCCCCTTGGTCCAACCCCAGTAGGACTTGAGTGTTTGCGCGTTGCTGGCGATGTTGCCGTGGCTGAGCATCGCGCCCTTTGAGCGGCCCGTTGTGCCGCTGGTGTAAATGATGACGGCCAAATCGTCCGCTGAGACGTTGGCGGGCTGGTGCTCACGGGAATGGTGGGCGGCACGATCCAACAGCGTACCGTCGCGCTGGTCACCCAGCGTGAACACGCTCTTGACGCCAGCCTTGAACGCAATTTTGCTCACCCATCCAAAGTTCTTGGGGCTGCACACGACCACGGCAGGTTGGGCGTTGTCGATGAAGTATTCGATTTCGCTGCTTTGGTAAGCCGTGTTCAACGGCAGGAACACGTAGCCAGCGCGCAAGGTCGCCAAATAAAGCATCATGGCCTCGACGGACTTGTCGACCTGAACGGCGATGCGACTGCCCTTTTCAACGCCAAGGCTGTCTAAAAAATTGGCCAACATCGCGGTGGCCTCATCAAGATCTCGCCATGTGTAGGTGAGCTCACCGGCCCAAACTGCGGGCGTGTCCAAAGACTTGGGAAAGTTCTGACGGAGTTGTTGAAAGAAGTTGTGCTTTGACATGTTCTTGTATGTGATTCAGGCCTTCAGCCATTTTTTGACATCGCGCGAATGGCTCACGCGCCGCTCAACAAAATCCTGGTGCCGCGTTTCGACGTCACTCAAGTCATAGAGGTAATTCACCATGACTGAGAGAGATTGTTTGAGTCCGTTTTTAGACAAGTCGCCACCGACGTTGATGCGCTCAAGTCGCGCGCCGTTGTCGAGATGGAAACGAGCCACTGGGTCAGCCATGCTGGCATGCGACCCTTTCACCAAGTAATGGGCTGTGAGCTTGTGCAGGGCATCATGGACATGGACACCGGCCGCTTGCACGGCAGCAGCAGTGAGCGGTTGGTGATCAGCCAACCAGCGCTCCACCGTGGCCTTGGCGCTCACGACTGCATCTGGCCAGCCCTTGGTATCCGCCTTCCCTAGCCATCTCGCAAAGCCTGGGACAGGTGATAGCGTGCAGTAGGTTTTCAGGCTCGGCAGCTCTTGACCCAAATGTTGGGCCACGCGCTTGATCAAAAAGTTACCCAGCGACACCCCGCGCAACCCCGGCTGGCAGTTGCTGATGCTATAGAAGATCGCCGCAGTCGGCTTCTTCAAGTCCATCACCTCTTCCGGCGCTCGCGGCGCAATCAGTGGCGCAATGGCATCCGGGATGTGATCGGTCAGCGCGACCTCCACAAAAATCAGTGGCTCCCCGGGCAATTGAGGGTGAAAGAACGCATAGCAGCGGCGGTCGGCCTCGAGCCTGCGGCGCAAGTGATCCCAGCTGTCAATGGCGTGGACAGCTTCGTGCTCGATGATCTTTTCCAGCAAGGCCGCACTGGAGTCCCAGCTCACCGGCTCAAAGTGCAGGAAGCCTGGGTTGAACCAAGACGAGAGCAAGTGCAAAAAATCTGCATTCACCGCCTCAAGCCCATCGCGCGTTTTCATGCAATCCATGAGTGCAACGCGCATATCCAGCAGAGTCGCGGTACCGCCCTCGGCGCGATTGATGCGGCGGAATAACTCCTGGCGGGGCGCCTCAGTTGCGTCGGCAAGCACCGCCAAGTTCTGAGGAGACGGTTCACTGAGATAAGCCTTGGAGGCCGACGCCACGGCGTCTGGGCTAGGCGCAAACTCGGTCGCGAGGGCCGCAAAAAAAGCCTCTTTTTTGTGGCTCTTCAAACCATGCCACGCATCGATCACCTCGGCAGCCAGGGCATACAAGTTCGCTTGGCCCTTTTCGGAAATCAACTTGTGGCAAGCCTCGACCATGGCCGAAAAACCGCCGTCCTCTTTGGCGCGCCGCGCCATCGCCCAAAGCTTGGTGAGCATGGCTTATCCCATCATGGCTTGAGGCAGCCAAGTTGCGATTTCCGGGAAGACACACAGCAACACAATGGACAACACCATGCACATCATGAACGGAAATGCGCCGCGCAAAATGGTGGTCAACTTGACGTCCGGTGTGATGCCGTTGATCACAAACAGGTTCAAGCCGACCGGTGGTGTGATGAGTCCCAACTCCATATTGATGGTGAGCACCACGCCAAACCAAATGGGGTCAAAGCCTGCAGCGGTGATCACCGGCAGAATGATGGGGGTCGTCATCAAAATAATGGCCGCGGGTGGCAAGAAACACCCAGCCACCAACAGCATGACGTTGATGATGGCGAGCAAGACCCACTTGTTCACGTCCAACTCAGCCACGCTTTGCGCAATCGATTGGGTCACCATGCTGGCGGACATCGCATAGCCAAAGAGCACTGACATGCCAATGATCATCAGCAGCATGCCTGACTCACGCAGCGCGTCGCGCAAGATGTGCCACACGTCTTTCCAATGCCACATCCGGTAAATCACGATGACCATGATCAAACACAGCGCGGCACCAACACCTGCCGCTTCGGATGGCGTCGCGATGCCACCGTACAACGCGTAGATCACGCCCACGATCACGGCCAGCAATGGCAACAGATTGGGCAGCAATTCCAAGCGCTGGGCCCATGTATAGCTCTGGGTAGCCATGGATTTCATGGTGCCGCGGCGCCAACTCAGGAACAGTGCCCATGCAATGAAGAGGCCTGTCAACATCAAGCCCGGCAAAATGCCTGCGATGAACAAGCGCCCGATCGACGTCTCGCTGGCAATGCCATACAAAATCATCGTGACGCTCGGTGGGATCAAAATGCCTAGGGTGCCGCCAGCCGCAATGGCGCCAGTCGCCAAATCGGCCGAGTAACCACGGCGCCGCATTTCGGGGATACCCATCTTCCCAATCGCCGCGCAAGTCGCAGGCGATGACCCGGTGAGGGCAGAGAACAATGCGCAAGCGCCGATATTGGAAATCACCAAAGAGCCCGGCACTTTGTACAACCAGCGCGACAGCGCTTCGTACAGGTCACTGCCCGCGCGACTCGACGCCACGGCGGCGCCCATGATCACGAACATGGGAATCGACGCAAGCGTGAAGTCATCCAAGCCTGAGAACACCGTCTCAGGCAAAAAACTCAGCGCGTTCCAGCCATCGCTGATGAACATGAACGTCAGGGCCGTACCGCCCAACGCAAACGCGATGGGCATGCCCGTGGCCAGCAACACCAGTGCCAAGCCAAAAATCAAAAAGCCAGTGGTTTCGGGAGACATCACGCGCCCTCCTCAGCAGTCATCGCATGCGCGTCAGGCGCCATGCCAAAGGGACTCGTTCGGTTCGTCAACAGCGCCCACAAATCAACGCCATATTGCAAACAAAGCAGGCCCATCCCAACGGGCACACTCAAATACGGAATCCACAGGCGCGCACGCCAAATCGACGGCGTCGTCAGGCCCAAACTCCAGGATTCCCACCACCAGTGCAGCGAGCTGTAAAAAAACAGCGCGCAAAAAGACAGGCCTAAAAGCGTTGCCACCACAGCCAGCGGCAAGCGCCAACGGTGGGGCAACATCAGCGGCAGCAAGTCAACGTTGACATGGCCTCGCGTGAGCAAAATGTAGGGAGCACCTAAGAAAGTCGCCGAGATGAGCGCAAACTTCACGAACTCGGTTTGCCAAATCGACGACTCGCCGAGCACTGCCCGCACAAACACCATGTGGCACACCACGAACACAGACAGCAACATCAACGCTGCCGAAAAGTAGCCCGTGATGCGCGAGGCGCGCTCAATCCATTTCGCAAGAACTGTCAACGCATTACTCCTGGGATTACTTGACCGCCAAGGCCTTGTCGATCAGCGCTTGACCGCCGGGGACCTTCTCGCCAAAGGTCTTGTACGAGGTCTTGGCTGCAACAGCACGCCACATATCGGCCTGGGCTTCGGTCATGGTGACGACCTTGACACCCGCCTTCGTGTAGGCCTCAACCAATTTCTCGTCCAGCTTCTGAGACTGCTCAGCGAAATAGGCTTCGGCCTTCTTCGACGCGGCCATCAAGGCCTTCTTTTGGGCGTCGTTGAGCTTGGCCATGGCCTTTTGTGAAATCAGCACGGGCTCGTACATGAACCACAGTGCCTGGTCGCCAGGGGCGGTCAAACACTTCAACTGCTCGTACAAACGGAACGAAACAAATGAGCCTGCAGACGTATCGGTGCCTTGTGCCACACCCTGCTGCAACGCGTTGTAAACCTCGTTGGAGGGAATCGAGACGATCGAGGCACCTGCGCCTGCCCACATCTGCGCAAACGTGGCGCCCGCTGAGCGAATCTTCAAGCCGTCAGCGTCTTTGGGCTCCAAAATGCACTTGTCTTTGCCACCGAAGGCACCAGCCAACCACGCATCTGCCAACACTTCAACGCCGCCTTTGTTGATGGTGGCGCGGATGTCGTCCATAAAGGGGGATGCATTGATTCGCTTGGCGTGGGCATGGCTCTTCACCAAACCAGGCATCAAGGTCGCGCCAAACTCGGGGTGAAAACCAGACGCGTAATCCAAGGGCAACGAGGTCATGTCGATCTGCCCGGTCAGCATGGCTTTCCATTGCTCTTTGGCCTTCACCAGGCTGGAGCCAGGAAACACCTTGATCTCGAGGCCAACGTTGGCAGCGGCGACTTCACGGGCAATCATTTGCACCATCTCATCGCGCACATCGCCTTTACCACCTGGGAATTGGTGCGAAGCCTTCAACACCACGTCCGCGTGAGCAGATACGAACAGACCGGCGCCGAGCAGCAGCGCAGATACGGATTTCAATACAGGTTTCATTGCAGTCTCCTTGGGTTGTGTTGTATAAAACGTCGGGAATGTTATATGTTTCAAGAGCCTGATCGGCTAGTGGTTTACCCCCACGAGCCAGGCGCTCGGCGAGTGATTAAAGTACTCAAAATGACAAAAACCACCAGCAACTCCGAAAAGTCCCCGTCACTCGTGCAGCGTGTGCGTGAGCGCCTCGAAGACGACATCGTTGAGGGGCGACTGCGACCTGGCGTCCAACTTTATGTGGATGAAATTGCCGCGCAATTTGAGGTTTCTCGCACGCCTGTGCGGGAGGCACTGCAACAGTTGGAGGCCAGCGGCTTGGTCGAAGTTTTGCCCAAGCGGGGAACCTATGTCTCCACCCTGAGTGTCTCGCGGCTGATTGAGATGTTCGAGGTGATGGCGGA
>JALQVJ010000151.1 GCA_023260355.1 Burkholderiaceae bacterium
ATGCCGCAAGCCATGTTGTTCGTGCGCGGTGAAAACGCTGGGATCAGCCATAACCCGCTCGAATCCACCACTGCCGACGATATGCAACTCGCAGTCGAGGCGTTCCAACATTTGCTTGAACACTTGGACTGAGCCCCGCCACAACGCTTTTTGACCGGAGTCACACATGAGCCATACCTACGCCGCACTCGACGAATGGATCGATGCCCACTTTGACAGCCAAATCACATTCTTGAAGGCGCTGGTCGCTGTACCCACAGACACACCCCCCGGCAACAACACCCCGCACGCATTGCGCACAGCGGCTCTGCTGGCAGATATGGGATTGCAAGCCCGCCAATACGAGGTTCCCGAGGCCGAAGTGCGCGCCGCTGGGCTAGAGAGCATCACCAACTTGATCGTTCGTGAGGCCTTCAGCGATGGAGGCCCCACCATTGCACTCAACGCCCACGGTGACGTTGTGCCCCCGGGTGAAGGCTGGACGCATGATCCCTACGGCGGCGAGATCGAAGACGGCAAAATGTTCGGTCGCGCCACGGCTGTGAGCAAATGTGACTTCACCACATTCACTTTTGCATTGCGCGCACTGCAAGCCACTGCGAAGGCACAACGCCTCGCCCTCAAAGGCGCCGTTGAGCTGCATTTCACGTACGACGAAGAGTTTGGCGGCGAGTTGGGCCCCGGCTATTTGTTGCGCGAAAAACTCACCAAACCTGACCTCATGATTGCGGCGGGCTTCAGCTATCAAGTGGTCACCGCGCACAACGGCTGCTTGCAAATGGAAGTCACCGTCCACGGCAATATGGCGCACGCCGCGATCCCAGAATCAGGTATCGACGCCATGCAAGGCGCGGTGCACTTGCTCAACGCGCTTTACGCGACCAACGATGTCAACCGCACGGTGACCTCACAAGTCGAGGGCATCAACCACCCCTACTTGAACATCGGCACCATCCAAGGTGGCACGAACACCAACGTGGTGCCCGGTAAAGTCAGCTTCAAGCTGGATCGCCGCATGATCCCCGAAGAGGACCCCACCCAAGTGGAAGCCCACTTGCGCCAGGTCATGGCCGATGCGGTCGCCAGTTTTAACCAAGGTCGCAGTGATGCGGGGATCAGCATCGAGATCAAGCGCATCCTCCTGTGTCGCGCCATGCAACCGCTGCCCGGCAACCAGCCATTGGTCCGCGCGTTGCAAACGCATGGCGAAGCCGTCTTTGGTGAGCCTATACCCGCGCTGGGCACCCCCCTCTACACCGACGTGCGCCTCTACGTGGAGCACGGGATTCCTGGCGTGATTTATGGCGCCGGACCACGCACCGTGTTGGAAAGCCATGCCAAGCGTGCCGATGAGCGCATCGACTTAGAGGACCTGCGCCGCGCCACCAAAGTCGTGGCCCGCACCTTGCACGATCTGCTTTCACAATAGGGCCACGCCCACTTCATCATCGGCGCTGCACCTTCACTGCGGCGCCGTATGATCGTGCGTCACGACTGTCTGAACCCCTTCCATTGGGAGATCCCTCATGAGCCAAACAGAACAAGCCCTCAAGGAAGCCGCGCTCGAGTACCACCGTGCACCCCAGCACGGCAAGGTATCCATCACGCCGCTCAAACCGCTGTCGAATCAGCGCGATCTTTCACTCGCCTATTCCCCCGGCGTGGCCTATCCCTGCCTGGCCATCGAGGCGGACCCCAATTTGGCTGCCGAGTACACATCTCGCGGCAATTTGGTGGGAGTGGTGACCAACGGCACGGCGGTTTTGGGCTTGGGCAATATCGGCCCGCTGGCGAGCAAGCCCGTGATGGAGGGCAAGGGTTGTTTGTTCAAGAAATTTGCTGATATCGATGTGTTTGATATCGAGCTGGCGGAAAACGATCCAGACAAATTGGTCGACATCATCGCAGCGCTTGAACCGACTTTGGGCGGCATCAACTTAGAAGACATCAAAGCGCCCGAATGTTTTTACATCGAGCGAAAGCTTCGCGAGCGCATGAATATCCCCGTCTTCCACGACGACCAGCACGGCACCGCAATCATTTCCGCTGCGGCCCTCGTGAACGGCTTGGAGTTGGTCAACAAACGCATTGAAGACGTCAAGATCACTGTCTCCGGTGCGGGGGCAGCAGCGATCGCTTGTCTCGACGTCATGGTCGGCCTGGGCGCCAATATCAACAACATTTTTGTCTGCGACTCCAAGGGTGTGATTTATCAGGGGCGCCCCGGCCAATTGGACGACTCCAAAGCCAAATTTGCGCGCGACACCACCGACCGCACACTGGCGGACGCGTTGCGCGGCGCGGACGTGTTTTTGGGCTGCTCTGCCCCGGGTGTGGTCACTGGTGAGATGGTGAAGACCATGGCTGCTCAGCCCATCCTGCTGGCTTTGGCCAACCCTGAGCCTGAGATCCGTCCAGAAGAAGCGTTGGCCGCGCGCCCGGACTGCATCATTGCCACCGGCCGTTCGGACTACCCCAATCAAGTCAACAACGTGCTGTGCTTCCCTTACATCTTCCGAGGCGCCTTGGATTGCGGCGCCACGAGGATCACCGAGGAGATGAAGCTGGCTTGCGTGCGCCAAATCGCGGACTTGGCCAAAGCCGAGGTGAGCGATGAAGTGGCCGCTGCGTACGCGGGCCAAGAGCTTCAATTTGGTCCCAACTACATCATCCCCAAGCCCTTTGATTCGCGCTTGATTCTTCGCATCGCACCGGCGGTGGCACAGGCTGCTGCCGCTTCTGGCGTGGCAACCCGCCCGATCGAAGACTTTGACGCGTATCGCCAAAGCTTGTCTCGGTTTGTCTACCAAACTGGCATGCTGATGAAGCCCGTCTTCGGACAAGCCAAAGCCAACCCCAAGCGCGTCGCCATGGCTGATGGAGAGGATGAGCGTGCGCTGCGCGCAGCTCAGCAAGCCCTGGACGAGGGTATCGCCATCCCGATTTTGATCGGACGCCCTGGCGTGATCGAGTCGCGCGTGGCCAAAGCGGGGCTTCGCTTCGTGCCCGGCAAGGACGTCGAAGTCGTCAACCCCGAGGACGACCCCCGCTTCAGAGCCTATTGGGAGCATTACCACGCCTTGATGGGTCGCAATGGCGTGACACCAGCCATGGCCAAGAGCACAGTGCGCCGCTCCAACACCCTGATTGCCTCGATCATGGTCGCCATCGGCGACGCCGACGCCATGCTGTGCGGCCTGGTGGGGCATTACGACATGCACCTCGAGCGCATTATGAGTGTGATTGGCAAGAGCAAAAAATCACCAACCATCGCTGCCCTCAATGCCTTGGTGCTGGGTGACCGCACCTTGTTTGTCGCAGACACTTACGTCAACGAAGACCCCACCGCGCAACAGTTGGCCGACATCGCCAGCTTGGCAGCCGATGAGTTGCAGCGCTTTGGCATTCCGCCCAAAGTCGCGTTTCTTTCGCACTCGAGCTTTGGCTCGAGCAAGCGCGCTTCGGCCAAAAAGATGCGCTTGGCGCGCGACCTATTTGCCACCATGCACCCCGACGTCGAATGCGACGGCGAGATGACCGGTGACGCTGCCCTGTCGCAAACCGTTCGCGATGCCTACCTGCCCAGCTCCGTGCTCAAGGGTTCGGCCAATGTGTTGATTTGCCCCAACCTCGATGCCGCCAACATCTTGTTCAGTGTTCTGAAAGTCATCGCAGCAGATGGTGTCACCGTGGGCCCCATCCTGCTGGGAACGGATGCTCCCACGCACGTATTGAACCCTTCAGCGACCGTGCGTCGCGTGGTGAACATGCTGGCCTTGGCGAGTGCCGACGCCGCGCGCTGATCCAAGCAAAGCAACCAGCGACGGCCCCTCATTGCCCGCCCTCCCGGCAGTCAAACAGGGGCTGTGCCTGGCAGGTCAAAGACGCGGTGCATGATGCCCTGAAGGTGACTGGGTCATGCGCAGATCGCCGGCATACTGGGCTGGGTTTTAGCAACACAGACCTTCAACAACTCGGAGACACTCAGATGATCAATCACATCATGCTCGGGACCAACGACATCGAGCGCAGCAAAGCGTTCTACGACACCTTGTTGGCCATATTGGGCTGCGGCGCAGGCCGCACCAACACCAACGCGACAGGACACGTTCGTGTTTTTTACTCGCACGAGGGCCACACGTTTGGATTGACGCAACCCATCAATGGCGAAGAGGCCACTTGCGCAAACGGCTTCACGATTGGCTTCAAATGCACATCAGCCGAACAAGTGAAACAGTTTCACGACGTTGCTGTGGCCAACGGTGCCACCTCCATCGAGGATCCCCCAGGCCTGCGCGAAAGCAGCGTTGGCAATGTGCACTTGTCCTACGTGCGTGATCCGGACGGCCACAAATTGTGCGCGCTCTATCGCGAGCCCAAAGCGAAATAAAGACAACCTCAGTCCCGCGCTCGCTTCGCGCCAGCGCTGGCGAGCGCAAAAAAGGCGACCCACAGGTCGCCTTTTTGCTGGGCGTCTGATCGCCTAGCGGCGGCTCGACTCCGGCGCCAAGAGGGACTCGACACCCTCCACATGCACGGTCCGCGTCGGAAACGCAAAATCAGCGCCATGCTGATGCACGATCGCCATGACTTTGAGCAACACATCCTCCTTGACGGCATGAAACGTCACCCAATCGGTCGTGCGTGTGAAGCAATAAATCATGAAATCCAGCGAGGATGCGCCGTACTCCACAAAGTGCACGATCTGGGTCTGTGTATCGTCCAAGTCGGGATGGCTTTTGAGCATGGCTCTCACGTCATCACAAATGGCGGCCATGTGCTGCCCGTCTGCATACCGGATACCCAACGTCTCATAGATGCGGCGATGCGTCATGCGCGACGGGTTCTCCACTGCAATTGACGCAAACGTGGCGTTGGGAATGTAGAGAGGGCGCTTGTCAAACGTGCGAATGCGCGTCAGCCGCCAACCAATGTCCTCAACCGTGCCCTCGATTTGGCGGTCAGGTGAACGCACCCAGTCACCTACCTTGAACGGGCGGTCCAAATAGATCATCATCCCGCCGAAGAAATTCGCCAACAAGTCCTTGGCCGCAAAGCCCACCGCAATGCCGCCGATACCGCCAAAGGCCAATACCCCTGACACCGAATAGCCCATGGTCTGCATCACCACCAAAACGGCCGTGATGATCACGGATAGGCGGAGCAATTTGCCGATCGCCTTCGCCGTGGTTGGGTCCATGCTGCTTGGACCCCGCTCGGGATTCATCCAGACGGACTCGGCGTTGCGCACCAAGCGCACCAACAACAAGGCTAAGATAAAAATGATCGCGACTTGGCGCACCTGAGGCGTGTATTCAAATACCGAAAATTCGCTCACCCCATGCAGGATGTGCGCGGCCACGCTCAAACCCCAAACCCATGCAAAGAGTCGGATCGGCAAGCGTGCGGCATTGATCAAGGCGTCATCCCACAACGACGCCGTTTTTTGAACGACGCGCTTCACGCCGTCCAGCAGCCGCATCAACATGTAATTCACCGATACGGTCGCAAAAACCACGACGAACACTTGGACCAGCCACACGCGCATGTCGCTGGACGCTTTGAAATATTGCATTAACTCAGACATATCAGTGCAAAGCCCTCCAAAGAACCTATTTTCCCCCATATTGGCGCCGCAACGTGGCGCGCTCATGCGCTAGAGAAACGACCGCGTTTGTGGCAGGATGCGAGGCCTATGGCGTATCTCCTCGCAATTGATCAAGGCACATCGAGCTCTCGCACCATCATCTTCCAAGATACAGGCGAGGTGGTGGCGTCCGCTCAGCAAGAATTTCCGCAAATATTCCCACGACCAGGGTGGGTTGAGCACGACCCTATCGACATTTGGCAGAGCCAACTGTCAACACTGCGCAATGCACTCCGCCAAGCCGGCCTCAAGGCATCGGACATTGCGCGCGTTGCAATCACCAACCAGCGTGAAACAACGATCGTATGGAACCGGCACACCGGTCAACCCATTCATAACGCCATTGTCTGGCAGGATCGGCGCACGGACGAGACGTGTCTGCGCCTGCGATCTGCCGGTCACGACGCATTGATTGAAGCCACGACAGGTCTGCGAATTGATGCCTACTTTTCCGCCACAAAACTGCATTGGTTATTGGAGAACATCCCCGGCGCACGCATGCAGGCGACACGAGGTGACTTGTTGTTTGGCACCGTCGACACATGGTTGATTTGGCAACTCACAGGGGGGACGCGTCACGTCACAGACGTCACGAATGCCTCACGCACAATGTTGTTCAATATTCATCGCCAATGCTGGGACGACACATTGTTGGCCATGCTGGACATTCCCCAAAACATGATGCCTGAGGTACAACCATCCAGTTCAGATTTTGGTTGGATCCATGAGGACATCGCTGGCTCCGCTATGCCAATCGGCGGGGTCGCAGGCGATCAACAAAGCGCGTTGTTCGGTCAGGCTTGCTTCTCAGCGGGCCAAGCCAAAAACACTTACGGCACTGGCTGCTTCATGTTGACACACACTGGCGATCGGGCGCCAAGCAGTCAAAACGGATTGATCACGACCGCTGCGGCGCAACCGAACTCACACCGACAATTCGCGATGGAAGGCAGCGTGTTCATCGGGGGCTCTGTCGTCCAGTGGTTGCGCGATGGTTTGCATGCCATCGAGTCCAGCACACAGGTTGAGCAACTCGCGGCGCAAGTGCCCGATACCGCGGGGGTGGTTTTTGTCCCCGCCTTCACGGGTTTGGGTGCGCCCTATTGGGACGCCAACGCTCGCGGCACCATCACGGGCCTCACGCGGGGCAGCACGATCGCGCATATTGCGCGCGCTGCCCTCGAGAGCATCGCATGTCAAAGCGCAGCACTGTTGCAAGCGATGAACAGAGATGCGCTCGCCATTGGTGCCCCAGCCGTCACGGAATTGCGCGTGGATGGCGGCGCCTGTGTGAATGACTTGCTGATGCAGTTCCAGGCGGACTTGCTGGGTATCAGCGTGCTTCGCCCCAAAGTCACCGAAACCACCGCACTGGGTGCTGCGTACTTGGCGGGGTTGCAGTCTGGCATCTATGCCAACACCGAGGAGCTCAGTGAGCTTTGGCAAGTCGATCGCCGCTTTGAGCCCCGCATGAGTCGAGACGAAGCCGCCCAGCGCATGCTGGCCTGGGAGAAGGCTGTGCGCCAAGCGAGCGCGACTTGAACGCGGCAGTCTGGCAACTGAATGCGGCGTGGGTAGCGGGCTTCAGTTTGAGCCTGTCTCTTATCGCGGCGATCGGTGCGCAAAACACGTTCGTGCTGCGCCAAGGCTTGCGGCGCGAACACGTCGCTGCGGTCGTCGGCGTCTGCGTGCTGTTAGATACCTTGTTGATGGGGGCTGGCATTGGCGGTATTGCAGCCACATTGGGGGAGCACCCGCTGTGGCTCCAAGGTATCGGTCTTGCCGGCGCAATTGCCCTGTTTGTGTACGGCTGCATGGCCTTGAAGCGCGCGCTGCATCCCAGTGTCTTGCACGCCAGTGCCCATGGCGCGACGCTCAGCACCAAGCGTGTCATCGCACAAGCCCTGTCCATCAGCCTTTTGAATCCACACGTCTATCTCGATACCGTCGTGCTGGTCGGCAGCGTGGGTGCGCAGCAAAGTGCGGATGGTCGCGTGCTGTTTTGGCTGGGTGCGGCCTGTGCCAGCGCCGTGTGGTTCACGAGTTTGGGGTTTGGTGCGCGTGTGCTCACCCCCTTATTCAAGCGACCATCTGCGTGGCGATGGCTGGATTTGGGCGTGGCCGCCATCATGTTCAGCCTCGCATGGAGTCTTTGGCAAAGCCACGGCGCAGCCTGGATTCAGTCGGCACTCAACCTGTCGTGAACTCGTGGCCTCGGGCATGGCACTGGACTGAAGCCACTGCGCGTTGGCAGCGGCTCGATCGCCCCACTCCCCCCAAAACCCGCACTGTCTCCAAGTCGTCTTTGCGGCGCAGCGCATCGGCATAGCATCTGTCACCTTTGATTGCTGTCCGAAAGCAGGCCCACCATGTCACAGCCCAACTTGCTGACCACCGCGCCGGTGGTACCCACCTTGCTGAAGATGAGCGCCCCCAACATGCTCGCCATGTTTGCCACGACGCTGGTCAGCGTTGCAGAGACCATTTATGTGGGGCGCTTGGGCGTCGCGCAGTTGGCCGGCATGGCATTGGTGTTCCCCATCATCATGTTGCAACAAATGCTTTCAGCCGGCTCCATGGGCGGTGGCATCAGCGCAGCCATCAGTCGAGCACTTGGCGCGCAGCAGCAAGAACGCGCGGATGCGTTGGCATGGCACGCCTGCTGCATCGGCTTTGCATTGGGGCTTTTCTTCACGGTCACGTTGCTTGGATTCGGTGCTGCGCTATACGCCACACTGGGCGGTCAAGGCGCGGCCCTCGAGGCAGCCTTGGAGTACTCCGACGTGGCGTTTGCGGCATCGATTGGGATTTGGACACTCAATGTGCTGGCTTCGATTGTTCGGGCCAGCGGAGACATGAAGACACCATCGGCGACCCTGCTGGTCGTCGCAGCGGGCCAAATCACCTTAGGCGGCGTGCTGGGATTGGGCTGGGGCCCCATTGCCGCCGGCGGTATGGCGGGTGTGGCTGCAGGCCTGGCGTGGGCGTATGGGCTTGGCGCCTTGTTTTTGGGTCAGCACTTGCTGCGGCGCAAAGCCCGCGTGCAGATCAACTGGCGCGCACCCTTGCAATGGGACTTGTTTGCCCCGATCCTGAAAGTGGGCGGTTTGGGGTCGTTGTCCGCCATCCAAACTGTGCTCACCATCATGGTCGTCACGCGCATCGTTTCAGGCTTTGGAACGCAAGCCTTGGCTGGATATGGCATTGGTTCTCGGCTGGAATTTTTGATGGTGCCCATCACATTCGCCGTCGGTGTGGCCTGTGTACCTCTGGTCGGCATGGCGCTGGGTGCCGGCTTGGTGGATCGCGCGCGGCGAGTCGCATGGACCGGTGCGGGCATAGTCGCCATCATTTTGGGGGTTGTCGGTGTGGTCGTCGCGATTTGGCCAGACCTGTGGAGTGCCCGATTCACTTCGCAGCAAGAGGTCTTGGACCATGCCGCCAACTACTTTCATTGGGTCGGCCCGTTCTATGGTTTGTTTGGCGTGGGCTTGTGTCTGTACTTCGCCTCACAGGGCGCCGGCAAATTGTTGGGACCCGTGCTGGCAGGTACCTTGCGCTTGGTGTGGGTTGCGGCTGGCGGATGGTGGTTGCTGCACAGCGGCGCCTCAGTGAATGCCATGTTTGCCGTCATTGCATCGGGCATGTTTCTGTACGGCGTCGGCACAGCGTGGGCCGTTTGGCGAACGCGCTGGCACTGACAACGGCTTTTTCGTGCCCAAAAGAAACGGCGTGATGCGGATATCACGCCGTTGGCGATGGGTCAGTCAGCACCCAACTGGGCGCACTGCCATCACACGCGCTCGAGGATCACGGCGATGCCCTGTCCCACGCCAATGCACATGGTGCACAGCGCATATCGGCCACCTGTGGTGTGCAAGCGGTTGACAGCCGTGGTGGCCAATCGCGCGCCAGATGCGCCCAACGGGTGACCGAGTGCAATGGCACCACCCCACGCGTTGACACGTGCGTCATCATCGGCCAGTCCAAGCATGCGCAACACGGCAATGCCCTGCGCAGCAAAAGCCTCATTCAACTCAATGACGTCGATATCGGAGAGCTTGAGTCCCGTCAACGCCAACACTTTTTCAGTCGCAGGTGCGGGACCGATGCCCATGACACGCGGTGCCACGCCGGCCGTGGCCATACCGACCACGCGCGCTTTGGGCGTCAGTCCGTAGCGATTGGCGCTGGCTTCATCCGCCAATAACAAGGCACACGACCCATCGTTCACGCCGGACGCATTGCCAGCGGTCACGGTGCCGTCTGGTCGCACCACGCCTTTGAGCGCAGCCAGCTTATCCAAAGTGGTGGCACGTGGGTGCTCATCGGTATCGACAACCAATGCGTCACCTTTGCGTTGCGGGATGTGCACGGGCACAATCTCGCGAGCCAAGTGGCCAGCAGCGATCGCAGCCGCTGCCTTCTCTTGGCTGGCCATGGCCATGCGGTCTTGCGCCTCGCGCTCGATGTTGTAGTCTGTGGCGACGTTTTCAGCGGTCTCTGGCATCGAGTCCACACCGTATTGCGCCTTCATGAGTTTGTTGATGAATCGCCACCCAATGGTGGTGTCATACACCGCATTGGCCCGGCTGAATGCCGAGTCGGCCTTGGGCATCACAAACGGGGCACGGCTCATGCTTTCCACGCCACCTGCGATCATCAGACCCGCCTCGCCCGCACGGATCGCGCGAGCAGCCGTGCCCACTGCATCCAAGCCAGAGCCACAGAGGCGGTTGATCGTGGCACCCGGCACATCCACGGGCAAACCGGCCAAAAGACTGGCCATGTGGGCCACGTTTCGATTGTCTTCACCAGCTTGGTTGGCGCACCCATACAGCACGTCGGTCACCGCTGCCCAGTCGACATTGGGGTTGCGTTCCATCAGTGCCTTGATGGGGATGGCCCCAAGATCGTCGGTGCGCACGCTGGACAAGGCGCCGCCATAGCGGCCAATGGGTGTGCGAATGGCGTCGCAAATAAAGGCTTGGGTCATGCTGGGTTCTCTTTCTTTGATAGATCAATACAACAAGGATCTGCGAAGCGGTCTGCGCCCCCACTCACGAGGGCGACAAATCAAACAAGCTGGTTGCATCCACTTCGAGCACGGTCACCGCATCTTGGTTGGTCAAGCGCCAGTGCCAATGGACGATGCCAAGTTCGGGACGGCTCGCAGACGTGCGCACCTCGGTGATCGTCGAGGTCAGGCGAAGTTGGTCGTTGGCCCGCACAGGGTGCAGCCACTTGACGTTCGTCACCCCAGGTGACGCAAATGACTCCGAGCCCTCCAGCACCGAGTCCACAGCCAAGCGCATGGCGATCGCGCATGTCTGCCAACCACTGGCAATCAGTCCTCGGTGCCGCCCTTCAAGCGCGCGCTCCGGATCGGTGTGAAACCACTGCGGGTCGTACTCCTTGGCAAACGACAGCAGCGCCTCTGGTGTCAAGGTGTAGGGGCCTGCCTCAATGACCTGGCCGACTTTGAACTGGCTGAACTTCATGGGGGTGGCTCGGTAGTGAATAAGAAAAGAGCCGCGAGATGCGGCCCTTGAATTTTACGAAGGAACGAGGCAGATGCACTGCCACCCATGGGTCAGTAGGTTTCGAGATGCAAGCGCCCTTGGTCGCGCAACTGTTCAGCCAGCTCCGCCCAATTCAAACCTGCACTTTGCGCAACGTCTTGCAGTGCCCGCAAAACCCCCTCCTCCATGGCTTTCAATCCACACACGTAGAAGTAAGCATTGGGGTCCGACAGCAT
>JALQVJ010000435.1 GCA_023260355.1 Burkholderiaceae bacterium
TTGCTGGTTCGGGTGGCGGCAGCCAAAGGCTTCTGCCAAGAGGCCGGTATCAACTGCGAGTTGAAGACCATTCCTGCAGCGCCCTTGGGTTTGCAGACCATGCTGGCGGGCGATATTGATGTGGCGTTCGGCCCCACCGAGGTCGCGGCCGCTGCTCTGGCCCGCAAGGCACCGATCAAAATCATCGGCGCTGGCTTCAAAGACCCGGTCTTCTTCATGATCGCCGGCGCGAAGACCGAGTTGGCCAACGAGTCCAAGGGCTACCCCGAAGTCATGAAGTCATTCAAAGGGCTCAAGGTCGGCGTGACCCAGCGCGGCTCAGGCGCCGAGTTCCAAGTGGTTGACATGCTGCGTGATGCGGGCTTGTCGGCCAACGATGTGACTTTTGTTGCAGTCGGCGCACCCAACACCGCGTTCCCCGCTTTGACCAAAGGACAGGTGGATGCTGTCATGACCTTCTCACCGAGTGACGGCATGTGTGAAGTTCTCAAGGCATGTCGCGTGGTGGTTGATCCGCGCCAAGGGCAAGGTCCCAAGAGCATTTTGGCCACACGCGGTGGCGCAGGCGTCTTGATGGTCAAGTCACAGTGGGCCGAAGAGCACGGCAAAGAGATCGCGGCGTTGCGCCAAGCGCTCGCCAAGGCTGAGGCATTCACGCAGAACCCCGCCAATTTTGGCGCGACCTTGGAGGTGTTGAAAGCCACGTTTGGCTTGCAGATGCCCAAGGCGGACGAAATCGCTGAGGTGGTCTTGCGCCGCTCGATCGGCACCTTTGGTGCGCAGGGCAATGTTGCCGCCATGCAAGCAGTGGCAGATGGCATGACGGCCAACAAGTTGCTGCCCGTTTCGGTGGACATGTCCGCCGCCGTGTTGCGTTGATGCACTGTCGAAACGTTGCGGAGCCAGAGGTCGCTTGTGATTGATATTCGAGATTTAAATCTGAGTTTTGATGGTGTCAACCGTGTGTTGGACGGCATCAACTTGGAGCTCAAGTCGGGTGAATTCATTGCGATCGCTGGGCCCAGCGGCTGTGGCAAGACCACGCTTTTGAACCTGTGTGCCGGGCTCGTGGAGATGCCTGCGGGTGAGCATGTACACGTGCTGGGTGCGCCCCCTAAGCTGGGGAGCGACAAGGTGGCGTACATGCTCGCTCGGGACAGCTTATTTCCATGGCTGAGCGCGCTGGAGAACGCCGCGTTTGGCCTCAAGGTGCGCGGTGTGCCCATGGCCGAGGCGCACGACAAAGCCACCGAAATGTTGCAGCGTGTCGGCTTGGGTGGTTTTGAACACGCGTTGCCCAAGGCGCTCTCGCACGGCATGCGCCAGCGTGTGGCCTTGGCCAGAACTTTTGCCATGCCCGCGCCGCTGCTGTTGATGGACGAACCGTTCGGCGCGTTGGATGCACAGACCAAGTTGCAGTTGCAAGATTTGTTGCTGCAGTTGTGTCAGGAAAACCAGCGCTCGGTCTTGTTTGTGACGCACGACTTGGCTGAGGCGGTCGCTTTGGCCGATCGCGTGATCATCATGTCTAGCCGCCCTGGGCGGATCATCGCTGATGTGTCGGTTCCATTGGAGCGACCGCGCTCCATTCGTGCCTTGCAGACCAACGATTTGTTCCACCACACCTATGCCCAAGTCTGGAAGCACCTTGAAGAAGGATGGACGCACCATGAAGGCTAAAGTGAGCCAGACGCTCGTGAAGCACGCCCTCTTTGTCACAGCTGTCGTATTACTGTGGGAGTGGGGCGCTCGAACAGGCGTGATTGATCAAAGTTTTGTCGGCAGCCCGCTGGGCATTGCGACGTTCACGGTCAACAACTTTTTGGATGCGCGCTTGTGGGGCGACTTGGGATGGACCATGTTCTCGGTCATTGTGTCCTTCTCGATAGGCTCTGCGGCGGCGATAGGCACCGGCCTGGCCTTTGTGACTTGGCCCAAGTTTGAGTCGTTTTGCGACCCCTATGTCAGCGCCCTGAACGTGCTGCCCCGGATCGCCTTGGTCCCACTGTTCATTTTGTGGTTCGGCTTGGGCGTCGGATCCAAGATTGCGATGGGCGTTTCGCTGACCTTTTTCATTGTGTTGTCCAGCACCATCGCAGGCATGCGTGGCGTGAGCCAAGACCATCTGACCCTCACCAAGACGTTGGGCGCCAACAGCAAACAAGTCTTTTTTTGGGTGACCTTGCCTGGTGCCGTACCGGTGCTTTTCTCGGGTTTGCGTCTGGGAATCATTTATGCATTCCTGGGCGTGGTGGGGGCAGAGGTGATTGCATCTGAGCGCGGCCTCGGACAACAGCTCTCATACCTGGCGTCGACTTTTGCGATCGACGGCGTGTGGTCTCTGTTATTTGATTTGGCTCTGATCGGCGTGCTGATCATGAAGGCCATGAACTGGTTAGAGCGGCGGCTGCTTCACTGGCAGTGAAGCGGTTGCAGATCCTCAATTTGGAGAAATAAGCATGGCTTTCCGACACATTGAATTGACCCCTATGACCCCGACCATTGGGGCGACGATTTCTGGCGTAGACCTCAACGCCGTCAAGTCCGAAGATGTCTATGAAGAGATCAAACAAGCGCTCTGGCAGTGCGGCGTGGTGTTCTTTAGAAATCAAAAAATCACGCCAGAGAGCTACCTCAAGTTGGGGGCCAAGTTCGGTGAGATGGAACAGCATGAATTCTTCCCACACATCGATGGCTATCCGCAGATTCAGTTGATCTCTCACGAGGGCTACGATGCGCCAGAGACCGACCGTTGGCACACCGATGTGACCTTCAGGAAGTTCTGGAGGTTTTGGCGTTAAAGCCCGGGGCTGTCGTGATGGACGGGACGTTTGGCAGCGGAGGACACGCCCGGGAGATTTTGAAGCGGATCGGGGAAACGGGAAGGTTGATCGGGATC
>JALQVJ010000436.1 GCA_023260355.1 Burkholderiaceae bacterium
TCCCCTACCTATGGAACACTTCTGCGGACCGACGTTCTCAATCGGAACGCTCATCCCAGATATACCAAGGAGTTGTGCTCAAATCTGGACTATGGTGGCGTATGCCAGTTGGTTTGAGCCGTGTTCAGCAGCCCTGCCGACCGAGTGAGCACACTGTATCCAATGAAATGGCTTGACTTCGAACCCATGAAGAAATCTTTGAGTCCCTTGAAGGAAGCGTCTTGATCTGGCGCCTTGCGTCCACGGGCGCCATTCTTTTGGCTTTTTCAGGTTTTTTGTCGCTACCCCTGGTAGGCGATGGCGTGGGTGTGACTGCCATGTGGTGGTTCGCTGGCATGCCTGTGGTGCACCTCTTGATCAATTGGCGCTTGCAAAGATTCAGAGCGCCAATCATCTGGACGATATGCATGTTGTTCGCCGTGGATCTTGGCATCCAAGTCGTGCTGAGGGGCTTCTTCGGTGCCATGCCTCAGCCTTATGCGATTGCCGAGGCGATCGCGAACACCAATGCGGCCGAGACCCTGAACTTTATTCAAAGTCAGGCGCATTCGCTTGGGCGTGCAGTGACCGGTCTGGTCGTATTCGCCGTGATTGCGTGGTTGGAGCTTCGTTGGCATGGCAAGCCATTACCGCTGACTCGGGGCAACGGGTTGCAGATCTTGCGCAAGATCCCACGCCAATGGTGGACTGTGGCGAAGGCCATGGTGGTGGCTTTCTTTGTGTTGCTTCACTTCAACCCTACGATGCTGCGAGGGCATCCGGTGCTGCGGTTGCCTGTGTTCTATGTGCGATTCGTGGACGCGCGCGAGGCGATTTCAATGGTAGCGAGTGAGCGAGCCGCGCATGGCGCATCGTTGACTGCGTTGCTGAAGCAGATGCCGACGGAATCGGCGCACAGCCATTTGAATGGCCAGACCATCAAAATCTTGGTGATCGGTGAAAGCAGCAATCGCGATAACTGGTCGCTGTACGGATACGCCAGAGACACCACCGCGCCCCTGGATCAGTTAGTGGCAGAGTCCCCAACGCGATTTGATGTGATTCGGCAAGCGTATTCAACACACGCATTCACCGCCGAGTCCCTCAGAGATGCGTTCATCTTGCGGTCCAGCCAAGGCAGTACAGACGGGTTGATTGGTGGCCCTGATGTGTTTCAAGTGGCCCAATCGTTTGGCTATGAAGTCACTTGGCTATCCAATCAGCCCAAAGGGGACGGCTGGATCGCAGCTCTGGCTGATGGGGCGGACCGGGCTGTCTTTATCAACAACGGCAATTGGCGCGACAGCTCTTCGCTAGATCGCGCATTGCTGCCGCACATCAGTGAGGCTTTGCATGCGACCGCAATGAAGCCTACGTTGATCGTGATTCACGTGCTGGGGCAGCACTTTCATTACGATCAACGGTGTCCTGCCAATGGACAAAGGTTTGCGAATGTGAGTGATCGCGTGACCGCGGCAATGGGTTCGCAGGGCAGAAAAGCGTGGGTCATTGAGCAGCGCAATGCCTACGATTCAGCCGTGTATTGCGGCGCCGAGTTGCTAGCGGATATCGTCAAAGCGGCGGACCAAGCATCCCAAAAGTTCAACAAGCGCATCGAATTGTTGTATTTTTCTGATCACGGCCAGGAGGTCGGCCACAACGACAATGTCGCCAGCCACTCCACGATATTTCGCAGCGGTTACAAGATTCCTCTCTTCAAGTGGCGGAGCACGCCCACCGAGGACGCAATCGGTCCGAGCGGAAATCGAGAGTTCCAGATGCGTCAGATGCCTTCGACGATTTTGGGTTTTTTAGAGATCAAGGCCCAACAACTGTACCGGGAAGAGAATGATGTGTTTTCGCCGGCATTTGAATCGCTTTCGCCGACGGTTGCAGACGCCAAGAGACTGAAGGGTGACTGATGCCTGTTTGCACCTCACGTTAGAACTCAACTTGTAATGCGCTTGCGCTAGCATCGAACACTTTGTAATTGCATCCATTGACCATGACCAAAATTCGCACTTGTCTTTTCCCTGCCGCGGGTTATGGCACCCGCTTTCTGCCGGCTACGAAAGCGATGCCCAAAGAAATGATGCCGATCGTGAACAAGCCGCTCATCGAATACGGCGTCGAGGAGGCCTATCGCGCTGGCATGACGGACATGGCGTTTGTGACGGGACGCGGCAAGCGCGCGTTAGAGGACCACTTTGATGTCAGCTACGAGCTCGAGCACCAAATCAAAGGAACCAGCAAGGAACGCTATTTGGATGCGACCCGACACCTTATCGATGCGTGCACCTTCACATACACGCGTCAGGTCGAAATGCGCGGCCTCGGGCACGCCATATTGACAGGCGAAGTCCTGGTTGGACGTGAGCCATTTGCTGTTGTCTTGGCAGATGATTTTTGCGTCAATATTGGCGGCGATGGCGTGCTCGCGCAAATGGTGGCGTTGTTTCAGGAGCACCAATGTTCGATTGTCGCAATCGAAGAGGTCCCGGCGGACCAAACGCATCGCTACGGGATCGTGGCGGGCGATGAAATTGCGCCCGGAGTCCTGCGTTTGAGTGCGATGGTAGAGAAGCCACAGCCCGCCGATGCACCGTCAAACTTGGCCATCATCGGCCGATACATTTTGACGCCAGACATTTTCGATATTTTGCGATCCACGCCCCCAGGCGCAGGCGGTGAGGTTCAAATCACTGACGCATTGATGCAGCAAGCAAAAGCAGGGCGCGTGTTGGGGTTCAAGTTTGCAGGCCAACGCTTTGATTGCGGCAGTCCAGCAGGCTATGTGTCAGCGATCAACTATTGCTTTGCGCACTTTGACTATTGAGCACGGATAGACACCAACCGCATCGCGATCAGGGCGGCGTCACCGCAAAGGACGCCACAGGCCTGTGGCCAGCGTGATCCCAACCACGATCACGCCAGCGCTCATGAGCGTGGCCAGCGTGAGCGACTCGTTCAACAGCACGAGGCCATAAGCTGCAGCGAACAGCGGGATGGCAAACGTGACGGTGAGCGCTCGCGCGGGGCCTGCCAGAGCGATGATCCGGTAAAAGAGCAAATAGGCCACGCCAGAGCACACGATACCCAACATCAGCATCGACCCCCAAGTTGAGACGAGAGGCATGTGATCCGGCCACGCCCACAAGGCCGCAGGGGCGACAACAATGGAGCCCCCGACTTGCGATGCGGTTGCCTGCACCATTGACGGCACCTCTTTGAGGTACTTTTTGGTATACGAGGCGGCGAATCCGTAGCTCGCCGGCGCAAAGAGACAAATCAGGGTGCCGAGTAGATCGCTTTGCGCGTGAGCTTGATCGCTCGCTTGGCTGACGACAAGTGCGCAAACCCCAAGAAACCCAAGCAACAGTCCAGCAACGCGGTTTCGATCCAGTTGATCAGACAACCAGAACCATGCGATTACGGCGCCAAACAGCGGCGTCGTGGCGTTGATGATCGATGCCGTTGTGGTCGACACCATCTGCAGCGCGTAGCCATACGCAAAGAAAGGCAACACCGCGGTGAACATGCCCAAAAACAAAGCGTGCCGCCAAATGCCCAGCAATGCACGCCCATGGCCCTTGGCAAGCAATATAGGCACCATAAACAGGGTGGCGATGGTCACCCGTGCAAATGTCGTCATGGTCGGGCCAATATCTTTGGAGATCGCCTGGGTGAACATGAACGAAGCCCCCCATATTGCGCTGAGCGCAATAAAGTCCCAATGCCAAGATTGGTCTTTGCGGTTGAAAAGTCGTCGGGGCATGTCGAAATCGTTGACGGAGTGGGGCACCCAGCCCATGGGGCGGTGCGTACAATCAAAGAATTGTCCTTCTTTTTCGACGGGTCCTCAGGTGGATTTATTGGCGTTGTTGAACTTTTATGAATAGCCACGCACATGTGCTTTTTGCTGAAGCCAAGACTGCGGTCATCGGTTCCCAGACCGGCGCGTTCGATATGCTCGCCAAAGACGATGAAACGGGGGCCTTGATTGGCACTGATGATGTCACCGGGCTGGTGCGAGCCGCAGAGAAATTGCTGAGCGATCCACACAGAACCCTGCAAATGGGGCAAGCGGCGCGTGACATTGTCGCGCGAAGCTTCACCGTGGAGGCTGAGGCGGCAGGGATTGGCAGGGTCTATGCCTCACTTTTTGAAGCCTAAGGGGTCCGTGATGCGTCGCGCTCACTGGGCGATTTGGGGGTATTCGTGGTTCACGCGATTGGTCATGCCGTTGGTGTTATGGCGCGCTTGGTGGCGCGGACGCAGGGAGCCGCTGTATCGCCACAACCTTTGGCAGAGGCTTGGATTTGCCTACCCTGAGATCAAGGCCGAAGCTCCGGTCATTTGGTTGCATGCCGTGTCACTGGGAGAGACTCGCGCAGCAGCAAAGCTGATCCAGCAGATGCATGCAACCTATCCTGATGCCCGTTTGTTGCTGACGCATTTCACGGCAACGGGGTTTGCAGAGGGTGTTACTTATTTGCGGGAAGGCGATCTGCATGTGTGGGCACCTTGGGATTCCCCCGCTGTCGTGCGTCGCTTCTTGGATCGCTTCAAGCCGCGGGTCGCCCTGTTGATGGAAACCGAAGTTTGGCCCAACTGGATGCGCGCGTTGAACCACCACGACATCCCTGTGTTGCTGGTGAACGGGCGCCTTTCAGAGCGATCCATGCACAAGGCGCTCAAGGTGGCGGCGCTTGCTCAACCCGCGTTCGCCGCGTTCACACACGTCCTTGCGCAGTCCGAGTCAGATGCC
>JALQVJ010000036.1 GCA_023260355.1 Burkholderiaceae bacterium
CTGTCACTCGCCTCGCTGGCGTCCACCGCTTTGCTCACCATTGGCAATCTGCCCACCCAGCCTGATTGCGCACTTCCAGTGCTGTGTGCACGAAAAACGGCTGCTGTTTCGCCACGCGCTGGCATGTGGGGCATGATTGCATTCAACGCGGCAACCACGCCCTGCGCACACCGCCGTGTGTGATCGCAAGCGAGCACCTGGGCGCCAAGTCCCTCAACCAAAAATGCTGTCGCTTGCTGAAATACGCGTGGATCGGCGCGGCGGAACCGGTAGATGGACTGCTTCGGATCTCCAACGATGAACACCCTCAAATGGCTGCCTGCGTCCGACCCCGCGTAGCTGCCTAGCCATGCTTGCAAGGCACGCCACTGCATTGGATTGGTATCTTGGAACTCATCAATGAGGATTTGAGTCAAACTCTGATCCAGCCGCTCCTGAATCCACGCAGACGCAGGCCCATCGGTCAGCAATGAGACCGCCACTGTCTCGAGATCTGCCATATCGATCAAGCGGCGTTGCACTTTCAACTGGGTGTATGTGTCAATCAGCACCTTGGCAAGCCGGGACATGCGCAGTTGGTGATGAAAACAGGCCTCTTGGTGCTTGAGTCTCGCCCATGAGTCCAGCCAATCTTGGGCACGCTCCAACACCTCTGGATCCACGGCACTCAGGCCCTGCACTTTGCGCTCACCATCTTTTTTCCGCAAGATGCTCCACATCTTCGGAAAGTCTCTGTTTGTCAGCGCTGTTTCAAGTTTTGTAGCGTTCGCGATCGCCGAATCGGTTGGCTTTTTTTGCCCTGCCTCGCCGCCCCGCCCCAATGACTTCGCCACCTCAAATAGGGCCTCGAGCAAGTCGGGCTCCGCATCCAAAACGGCGTCTCGATCGTGAACAGCTTGCCAACGCGGCTCCACGTCGAGCGGCGCGCGCACACTGCTCTCAAGGACACCGTGTTCAGCCGCCAAACTCAGCTCCGAGCGCCAATCCAACGCATTCATCAGCGCGGCTTGTGTCGCACCTCGTCCCGCAGCTTCAACGGCTGCTCGAAAGTCGGCAATCAAGTCAGGCTCGGTTGACACGCGCTCGAGGAACAGGGGCCAAGCATCGTCCTTCAAAACTTGATCGTCTTCCAACAAATCGTATTGCGGTGGCAAACCCAAGCCTCGCAACGCCTCCATCGGCGCAAGGCGCACCAACTGTGCAAACCAACTGTGGAAGGTTTTGACCTGTACTTCACGCTCACTTTCGAGCAACCGCTGATAGACACCCCGCGCCTGCTCGATGGTCGATTGATCGAGCCCCTCCATGCCGCGCTGCTCAAGCGATAGCCGAATCTCAGCGTCTGTCGCCTGCGACCATTCCTGCAGCAATTGCATCAGGCGATTGCGCATCTCGGCTGCAGCCTTTTTGGTAAAGGTGATGGCCAAGATGCTGTCGGGGTCGGCTCCCTCGAGCAAAGCCCTGGCCATGCGAGCAACCAAGATCCAAGTCTTTCCCGCGCCCGCACAGGCCTCTACAACCGCGTGGCGTTGAGGGTGGCAAGCCACCTTGTAAAAATTCAAGGCCGTTTCCGGCTGGCCGTTGATCGCGTAGTTCAACGTGCTCACGACTCGACCTCCCAGTGGTCGCGCCGGCACAGCCCTCGAGCCATGCAGTAGTCACACGCCGGACTCTCCCCGAGCGGCTTCAGAACAGCGCCTTGTCGGATTTGCTGCCAGTCATGTTTGACCCGCGCTGTGATGTCGGCCGCGACTGCTGCGGCCTCTTTTTGTTCGACGCACTGGGTGCCGGGCTTGTCGGGGTCTTTGGCATAAAACGAGACGTTCAGGTATGCGGCGTGCCAGTCGGCGTCGACGCGGTTGCGGCGCCCCCACTCCTGCGCCAGTGCAACATAGAACGCCAGTTGCGTGTCCTCTAGCCCAGATTTCGCCTTTTTCTTGGTTTTATCCAAACTCTCGGTCTTGTAATCGAGCACCCAACCGGTGACGCCATCTGCACGCGCGTGCAAATCGATTCGGTCGATATCGCCGTGCATTTCTAAACCGTCACCCAAATCCAGTCCCACCCGCGTCTCAGTGCCGTGGACTCGGGCGCCACCCGCATGCCATTCTTGCCACCAGTCGATATAGCCGTCCCGGATCGGCGGCCAACTTGCCCAGTAAACGAGCATCGATGCATGGGACAAACCCAGCGCGGCTTCAGCGCGCTTGGCGCACTCATCCAAGTGGTCCTGCAACGCACGCCGTGTGGCGGGTTCTTGCCATGGGTCGCTGGCGTGAAAGTCTTGCAAAATTTTGTGCACCCAAGATCCAAAATCTCGCGCTGACGCGACGTTCTCGGGCTCTTGCGAATCAGCCATTCCCAAAATATCCCGCGCAAAAAACTGATAAGGACAATCTCGCAAACGCTGATATCGGGTTGCCGACACCTTGCCCGGCATCAGTGCCACCTCGCTGTCATCCAGTTGGGGGGCTGAGGCATGGATGGCCTCGTGGCTCAGGGTGAGTTGCTCGGATGCGCTGGTTGAGAGCCCGAGGGCCGAACCGGCCGGTGGGGTCATGGTCGCCGCCTGCGCTCGCGCACGAAGCACCCAGACCGATGGACCGAGGGCTTCTTGTCCCGCCTCGGTCCGCCAGCAAACCGTGGCGTTTGCCATGCGCAATGCCCCAAACCAGGCGGCACTGAACTGCTGAACCGCTTGGGATAAGTCTGGCAAGGCCAAGGCCATGCGGTGTGTTGCTGTCCAAGGTCCTGGCAACCTGGGAGCCGCTGGCATGCTCTGCGAATCACACCCGCACAGCACCAGCGCGTCGAATTCGCGATAGGCCAATTGCGCAAGCGGCACAACAGTGACGGCCGCTTGAGTGTGCGCGTCGGGCCTGAACGTCCCCCCTTCCGCCGCCGATCTGAGCCAGGCCAGATAGGCGGCCAAGGACATGCCTTGCCATCGGCGCGGCAAGTCCATGGGGTTTTGGCCACGCCAGCCCCACGTGTCCACCAACTGCTCGCCTGCAGGGTCGGACTCCAACACAGACCAAAGGCCCAACGCACGCAAAGCCTCTGGCACATCCGCGCCCCATTGCGCCCAGGAGCGAGGCGCATGCAACGCGTCCATCGCCTTTTTGAGCGCCTCCAGCGGCTCAATCAGCCCCTCTTGCCAGTGAGGTGCCCAGCGGCAGCGCTCACGCCAGCGAGCCAACGCCAGCCGGTCTTGCGGCGACAACTGCGGGTTGACTTGCAACACAGCATCCACCCATTCACCCGCACTCGCCTGGGGCACGCCTGCCTGCAACACCGCCAAAACCCGCGCAGCTAGCCGTGATGTGGACAGCCGCCAGCCGGTTTCATCTCTGACAGAAACCCCTTGAAGTTCGAGCATGCCCACAATGCGGCGCACGATGCCCCTGTCCAAGGCCACCAAGCCCACTTGGCGTCGCGCGCCGTTGACGTGTTGGATCACCGCAGATGCGGCCTCTAGTGCTTCGTCTTGGCTATCCACACACGCCAGCCAATTGGTCACCAACGGTGCAATTCCGTGCGACGGCGGCGGCAACACGCGCGCGTGTCCTTGTGTCACCCACCGGTTCATCAATGCGTCCGCCAAAGGATCGCTGCTCCAGCCAGGGATCTGGCAAAGCATGGGTGTCTCGTCTGCCACATGCCGCTCCCACAGCACATCGCTGTGCCACGAAGACTGCCCAGCCCAAACAATTGCCAACTGCCGAACGACCGCATCCAAGCGCGCGACCCCACCGGCGTCTGCATGCATAGCACCCAACTGAGCGGCAGCCCACGCACTGCGGCTCTCCGGCGGCTGCGCTGCGGATACCCCCGCCAGACTGTGTGCCGCAGCAACCACTTGCTGCGCGAGGTGGTCAACCCAAGCCGGCTCGATGCGCAGCCCGTTGATGCGCTCCAGGAGTGACAGCGCCGTTGCCTGGTCAAAACCAGCGTTCATGGTGATGTCGCCGGCCCCAGTCACAGAGCCGCCAGACTGGTGGGCCCACTCGGATGTCGTGACAAAGCGGGGCATTTGGCCGTCTCCTGCCCAGGCAAGCCATGCGCGCTTGGCGGCCCACATCACCTGAGCGAAGGGCACGAGAACCACCACCCGACTGATGGGGATTTGGGTTGCTGCGGCTTCAGCTTGCAGGGCGCTGAATGTGGGGGTCCAGTCCCAGCAAGTCGGCGCAGCTGTCAAGTCGGCATCAGCGACAGTCACGCTTTCTGTCACAATAAGTCCTTCATCTTTTCATCTCTTGCAACGCCGTTGCACCCACCCATAGGAAACCTCATGGCCAGCGATTTGATCAAACACGTCTCTGACTCCAGTTTCGACACCGATGTGTTGAAGAGCGAAACCCCCGTACTCGTCGACTTCTGGGCCGAGTGGTGCGGCCCTTGCAAGATGATAGCCCCGATCCTTGACGAGATCGTGGGGACATACGAAGGCCGACTGAGTGTCGCCAAGATGAACGTCGACGACAACCGCGGCACACCAGCCCAGTTTGGCATCCGCGGTATCCCGACACTGATGTTGTTCAAGAACGGTGCATTGGCCGCGACCCAAGTGGGTGCTGTCAGCAAGTCGCAGTTGACCGCTTTCATCGACCAACACTTGGCTTGACCTCTCGCGTGCCGCCGTGAACTGCGTGTTTGCGGCGGCCAAAAATATCCCTCTATAATTGCGCCACGCTGCCATTACCTTGGCACTGCGTATGCCGGGCACAGGCACTGTGACTCGAAGATCAATGGCTCACCAGCCTTGATAGCCTCCACACACTCCCTACATTTCCTCCAACAGGTGCGTCATGCATTTATCTGAACTCACAGCCTTGCACGTGTCCGACGTGCTCAAGCAAGCCGAAGCACTCGAAATCGAGAACACCGGGCGCATGCGCAAGCAAGAGCTGATATTCGCCATCATCAAGAAGGCGGCCCGTGGTGGCGAACAGGTATTCGCAAGTGGCGTCCTTGAAGTGTTGCCGGATGGATTCGGGTTCCTGAGAGCGCCGGACAGCAGTTTCACGGCGTCCACCGACGACATCTACATTTCACCGAGCCAAATCCGCAGGTTCAACTTGCACACGGGCGACTTGGTTGAGGGAGAGGTTCGCACCCCCAAGGACGGCGAACGCTATTTGGCCCTGAACAAATTGGAGGCCATCAACGGCCTGCCACCAGAGGACAACAAGCACAAGATCATGTTTGAAAACCTCACGCCGCTGTTCCCCAAAGAGCAGATGCGTTTGGAACGAGACATCAAGTCCGAGGAAAACCTCACCGGTCGGATCATTGACGTGATCGCACCAATCGGCAAGGGCCAACGCGCGTTGCTGGTGGCCCCACCCAAGAGCGGCAAGACCGTGATGATGCAACACATCGCGCATTCGATCGTCTCCAACAACCCCGACATCGAGTTGATCGTTCTGTTGGTAGACGAGCGCCCTGAAGAAGTGACCGAGATGCAGCGCACGGTGCGCGGGCAAGTGGTGGCCTCCACGTTTGACGAACCGGCTGCCCGCCACGTCCACGTGGCTGAAATGGTCATTGAGCGCGCCAAGCGCTTGGTCGAACTGAAAAAAGACGTGGTGATTCTGCTCGACTCCATCACGCGCTTGGCCAGGGCGTACAACAACGTGTTGCCCTCCTCCGGCAAGGTTTTGACCGGCGGTGTTGACGCCAACGCATTGCAACGACCCAAGCGATTTTTCGGCGCGGCACGCAATGTCGAAGAAGGCGGATCACTCACCATCATCGCCACGGCCCTGATTGACACCGGCAGTCGCATGGACGAAGTGATCTTTGAAGAGTTCAAAGGAACCGGCAACTCCGAGGTCCATTTGGATCGCCGTTTGTATGAAAAACGCGTCTTCCCCTCGATCCAACTCAATCGAAGCGGCACACGCCGCGAAGAGTTGCTGCTCCAGCCGGAAATTCTCCAAAAAACGCGAATCCTCCGCCAATTCCTCTACAACATGGATGAAATTGAAGCGATGGAGCTGATTTTGAAGAACATGAAGGCCACAAAAAACAACAGCGAATTCTTCGACATGATGCGCCGCGGTGGCTGAGGCAGAAAAACCTGCGATAATCAGAGGCTTTGACGGATTCCGTCAAGACAACCGTTGAATCACCCCAGCCAGGTTTCCAAGGAAGCTTTGGCTTGTAGCAACCGCGAAAAGTGCGGCAAGTTTGTCCCGAGAGGGGCCCGAGCCGAGGGCTAGCGCAACCCAAAAAGGTCAGAAAATGAAAGAAGGCATCCACCCCAATTACCGCGAAGTGTGTTTCGTGGACCAGTCCAACGGGTTTCAGTTTGTGACCCGCTCTTGCGTGAATGCACGCGAGACGATCAAGCTGGACGACGGCCGCGAGCTGCCCTTGTTCAAGCTCGAGACCTCTTCTGAGTCACACCCCTTCTACACGGGCACTCAAAAGAGCGTGGACAGCATGGGCGGTCGTGTGGAAAAATTCCGCAACCGTTACGCACGCTTCAGCAAGTAAAGCCAGCCAGGCTCACAAGAGCCTTGCGCTTGAGGAAACAGCCGGTTCACCCGGCTGTTTTCATTTGAGGTATGCCCCGTGGTCAGCCCGTGTCCTTTATGAACTTTCGCACCAGTCCTGCCGTCGTCACGCCCCTTGCCGCTCAGCGACTGCCACGGCTGGCATTGGTGCTGCTCGCAGCGCTCTACATCTTGCCAGGGCTACTCGGCAGAGAACCGTGGAAGCCCTACGACGGCGCCAATTTGGGGCTGATGATTCACATGGCCGATGGCAGTGCCAATTGGCTGTACCCGAGTATTGCGGGGTTGCCGATGTCAGAGGGCGGTTGGCTCCCGTATTGGATCGGTGCATTGTTCATCTGGGCTCTCCCTTTTGTAGACCCTGCGATGGCCAGTCGAATTCCCTTGGGCTTGTCCCTGGCCGCCACCTTCGTTGCCACTTGGTACGCGACTTACCATTTGGCTAGAGCGCCAGGCGCGCAGCCGGTTCCGTTTGCATTTGGTGGGCAAGCTTCAACAAAGTCTTACGCATGCGCGATGGCTGACGCCAGCCTGCTGGCGCTCATTGCTTGCCTGGGCTTGGCCCACATGGGGCATGAATTCAGCCTCCACCCTTTCGCCACTGCGTTTGTTGCCATCCTCTTTTGGGCATTTGCGAAGGTGTCGGTGATACCCACAGCGCACAACCTGCAGGCCACTTGGATTGTGGCGGCTGGCGCGCTGTTGGGACTCATGGCCAGCGGGTATCCAACCACAGCGACGCTGTTGATTTTTGTCACCTTGATGGGGCTGTTGCAGAGGGAGAATGCCGCACTGCAAGTGCGCTCGGTCAAGCAGGCCGCGATTGGCGTATTCGTCGTTGCGGTCTTTCTGTATACCCTTGTTCCATGGCCTAGAGACGGCCTGGTGCAATGGACAGAGGTTCACCATCACGTGGTGCGCGCCCTCAAGACCATGGTGTGGTTTGGTTGGCCTGCCTGGCCGCTGGCTGCCTGGGCTATTTGGCGCTGGCGACTCCAACGCCGGTCGCCCCATATTTGGCTGCCAGGGTTCTGGCTTGGCGTGCTGTTCGTGGTTGGCGTGACGGCGGGTGTGCCTCAGCGCCATTTGATGCTCACACTGCCGATTCTTGCCAGCTTGGCCGTTTTCGCACTGCCGACCTTCAAGCGCAGCGCGTTGGCATTGATCGACTGGGTTGCGCTGCTCCTTTTCACGACCGTCGGCTTCGTGATTTGGTTCTATTGGTTCGCGTTTCAGACGGGGGCGCCTGCGCCAGCAGCCAATGCTGTGGCACGCCTCTTGCCGGGTTTTGAGCCCGCCATCTCTTGGATTGAATGCGCGTTCGCTGCCGCGATCACCGTGGCGTGGGCATGGATGATCCGCTGGCGTACCGGGCACCAACAGCACGCACTTTGGAAAGGTTTGGTGCTCTCTGCCAGTGGCACGATTTGGGTGTGGGGTTTGTTGATGAGCCTCTGGTTGCCTGCCGTGAACTATGGCATGAGCTATGACATGGTGGCGAGACGGATTGGGCAAGTCATACCAGCCAGCGAATGCATCAGCGCCACAGGGCTTGCACCCACCCTGTTTGCTGCGCTCGAGCGGCAAGGCTTGTCTATCGTGCTGAATGAATCATTGGGCTCAGACGCGCCTCAATGCGATCATTGGGTGATAGGAGAAGACGCCGACATGCCCAGGTTCAATTTGGCTGCTTGGACACCAGTCACCACGGTGTGGCAGCTGGATCGCCGCGGCAATGGCATTCGGGTCTTCCAGCGTTTGGCAACACCAGACGCTGCAGTCCCCTCGAAGCCTTAGGCCTCTCGCTGATCGTCCAACCAACGCACGCGACGCGCAGGAAAGG
>JALQVJ010000038.1 GCA_023260355.1 Burkholderiaceae bacterium
GTACACGCTGCATATTCAAGAGGCCAAAGGATCGCGCTTATTGGATGCAGACGGCCACACGTATATTGATTTTTGTTTGGGTGATACCGGCGCCATGTTTGGACACAGTCCAAACATGTGGGCGCAAGAAGTGAGCGCCCAACTCGCGCGCGGCATGACCGCCATGCTGCCCAGCGCTGAACTGCCACGCTTAGGCCTTGCACTCACAGAACGGTTTGGGATGAGCCACTGGCAAATGGCGTTGTCTGCCAGTGACGCCAAGCGGTTTTTGCTGCGCTGGGCCAGGGCAGTGACCAAGCGGCCAAATATATTGGTATTCGATGGTTGTTATCACGGCGCCGTCGACGACACTCTGGTGGATTGCGATGTGCATGGTCACACGGTGCCCCGCCCATCCATGCTGGGGCAAGTCCACAACCACCACGAACGAACGCGGGTGGTGCCGTTCAACGACTTGAATGCCCTTGAATTCGCTTTGCGCGATAGCCAGGTGGCTTGTCTTTTGGCAGAACCTGCGCTCACCAACTGTGGGATGGTGTTGCCCGATATTGGTTTTTGGGAGCAGGCACAGACGCTGTGTCAACGCTACGGCACCTTGTTGTGTATTGACGAGACGCACACCTTATCAACCGGGTTGGGCGGGTATTGCCAAACGCACGGTTTGACACCGGATGCATTGGTCATGGGCAAGGCTGTAGCGGGCGGATGGCCGTGTGCGCTCTATGGTGTTCGTGCGTCATTGGCGCAGGACATGATGGATGCCAAAGCCGCTGCACCATCCGGCCACAGCGGGATTGGCACCACATTGACAGGTGGTTTGCTCACCACGCATGCCCTGATCGCCGCGTTGCGTCACTTGCACAACCAAGCCAATTACAACCACATGATCATGCTTTGTCGTGCGCTGAATAGCGGGCTTCAATCGCGCATCAAGGCCAACAACATGCCGTGGACGGTTACCCAGCTGGGTGCGCGACTGGAGCTTCAATTCATGCCAAATCCTGCTCGCCACGCCGAAGACATCAGGCGAGCCGATCAAACCGAGCTAGAGCAATATCTGCACTTGTTCATGATCAATCGAGGCATTGTGCTCACACCGTTTCACAACATGATGCTGTGTGCACCTACAACCACCTTGGACGATGTTCATGTGTTTTTAAACGCCTTCGAAGAGTGGGTTCAGCAAGTAAAACCGTGGTTCGCGCTCGACGCGGAACGGCACAGCTTTACCAAACCGTTACAGTGAAAAAACACGGGCTTTGCAGTGTGCTCAGATACTGCCTGGCATGGACAACACGTTGTTGTTCTGTTCACAACCAAGGACGCAACATGTCACACAAACTCAAATCTGCTCTGTTGGCGGCAGGCCTAACCGGTGCTTTGGCCATCTTGTCTCAAAACGCTTTGGCTGAAAGCCAAAAACACGAAAAGCACATGGGTGAAACGAGCCAAATGGGTGATCACCACCAAGATGGCAAGGATAGCGACGAACGCGGTCACAGGGGGATGGAAAAAAAATTAGATCGCATCGAAGCGGAATTGAAGCTGAACGCACAGCAAAAAACCGCTTGGGACGCGTTGAAGGCCACGTTGAAACCGAATCGCATGGATAGAAAGAAAGACAGGGAACACCACAAGGCCGCACTGAAAGAGATGCGAACCCCTGAGCGTTTGGATTGGATGCAAGCCATGTTCCAAACACGGCTGAATGAAATGAAGCAGCGCAATGAAGCCATCAAAGGTTTCTATGCCGGTCTGAACGATGAGCAGAAGGCAACCTTTGATGAAAAGTTTTTCTGGTCAAAGGGCGGTGGACATGGCCACCACGGCAACAAAAAAGACGATTGATTTCACCCAACTCAAACGCCAACACGGAAGCGGCCAATCGGCCGCTTTTTCATGTGAGTAGAGTGGTTGTCTCTGATTTTGTTCTCACAAGTCGGGGGATAACTTTTGAACAACCCGGCTCTTATCCACAAGCGCGATTGAAACGTCGAAGTTGTTCAATATCTCTTGTCGGTTCATACTTGCTTGCTGCACACAGTTATATTTTTATAAGTATTTGATTTTATTTATTATTTTTCGGTTTTCCACTGGGTTGAGCGGCATCTACTACTACGACTATCTTTGAATATGTACTTTTAAATAAGAAGGCAAACAACAATTCCCGGGCACATTCCACGCACAAGCAGCCTTGATGGGACAATAACGGGTTGTATTCAATGAATCTCAAAATATGAAGTACCCCGTCGTTTTTGATGTGATTGTGGTCGGTGGCGGCCACGCCGGAACAGAAGCCGCTTTGGCCGCTGCTCGCATGGGCTGCGAAACCTTGCTCCTGAGCCACAACATCGAAACGCTTGGACAAATGAGTTGCAATCCGTCTATCGGGGGTATCGGCAAAGGGCACCTGGTCAAAGAGGTCGACGCACTGGGTGGCGTGATGGGTTTGGCAACGGACCACTCTGGGATTCAGTTCAGAATTTTGAACAGCTCTAAAGGACCTGCTGTTCGAGCGACGCGGGCACAAGCAGACCGCATTCGTTACAAGGCCTATGTTCGCCACACGTTAGAGAACCAACCACACTTGCAATTGTTCCAGCAAGCAGTCGACGACTTGCTGGTTCAGGGTGACAAGGTCGTTGGTGTGGTCACCAAAATTGGGATTGAATTCAGGGCCCACACCGTGGTGTTGACAGCCGGTACCTTTTTGGACGGTGTGATTCACGTGGGTTTGCAACACCACTCAGGTGGCAGAGCAGGTGATGAACCCGCAGTGTCTTTGGCACACCGTTTGCGTGAGTTGAAGTTGCCACGTGGGCGCCTCAAAACAGGAACACCGCCCCGGTTGGATGGTCGCACGATTGACTTTTCTAAATGCACTGCACAGCCCGGCGATGGCATGCCCGGCGGTTTGAATGAAGACCAGCCTGTACCCGTGTTCAGTTTCATGGGTTCGCCGTTGATGCATCCAAAGCAAATGCCTTGTTGGATCACGCATACCAATGCGCGCACCCACGAGATCATTCGCTCGGGCTTTGATCGAAGTCCTATGTTTACCGGAAAGATTGACGGTATTGGTCCCCGCTACTGTCCTAGCGTTGAAGACAAGATCAATCGGTTTGCAGACAAAGAGAGTCACCAGATTTTTCTGGAGCCAGAGGGCTTGGATACCCATGAGATCTATCCGAATGGCATCTCAACCAGCTTGCCTTTTGATATCCAATACGACTTGGTTCGCTCAATTGAGGGACTTGAAAAGGCTGTGATCTTGCGTCCTGGTTATGCCATTGAGTATGACTATTTTGATCCCACGGCACTCAAGGCTTCTTTTGAGAGCAAGGCCATTGACGGTTTGTTTATGGCCGGTCAAATCAATGGCACGACGGGTTACGAAGAAGCTGCTGCTCAAGGTTTGTTTGCAGGCATGAATGCCGCGTTGAAAGTAAAGGGTGAGCAAGCGTGGTGCCCTGCACGCGACGAAGCGTATTTGGGTGTGCTGGTTGATGACTTGGTCACCAAAGGGGTGACTGAACCCTACCGCATGTTCACGAGCAGAGCAGAGTTCAGGTTGCAACTGCGAGAAGACAATGCCGATCTCCGTCTCACCGAGATGGGGAGGAAGCTGGGTTTGGTCGGAGACACCCAGTGGGATATCTTCAGTCGCAAGAAAGAGGCGATTGAACAAGAAAAGCAAAGACTCTCGAGCACGTGGGTCAGACCGAGCACCCTCCGACCAGGAGAAGCGGCACGCGTGATTGGTCAAGAAATTGACCACGAATACGCATTGGCGGATCTACTGAAGAGACCCAATGTGAGCTACGCAGACTTGATATCGTTGAATGACAAAGAGTTCGCGCCAGTTCATCCGGTTTTGACTGTTTCACGTGAAACATGCGACGACACAGCCTGGCAGATCAAACTCCAGGCAGAGGAACAAGTTGAGATTTCGATCAAATACGCTGGGTATATCGATCGGCAGAAGGAAGAAGTCAAACGGGCGGCGCACTTTGAAAAGTTGAAATTGCCAGCAGCTGTTGATTACATGGCAATCAGCGCGTTGAGTATCGAAGTCCGCCAAAAGCTACAAAAGGCCAAACCGGAGACCTTGGGTCAAGCCAGTCGGATTTCAGGAGTGACCCCCGCCGCGGTGTCGTTGCTGTTGGTCCATCTGAAGAAGTTGGGATTCAAGATGCAGCCAGAACTCGAAACAGAAGCCCAAGCATGAGCAGCCCATTGTTCACCGAGCAGCAGGTGATTGCTGCGGGCGAAACAGTGGGTGTGTCGTTGAACTCGGCCCAGGCCCAAGGTGTTTTGGCGTACATGTCGGGTTTGGCCAAGTGGAACAAAGTTTATAACCTCACTGCGATACGCGATGACCATGAAGTGTGGACCCACCATGTCATGGATTGTTTGGCGGTGATTCAGCCAATTCGTGAACGCTATCCAACCCTTTCGCAAACATTGGATGTGGGCTCTGGCGGTGGCTTGCCCGGGATCGTATTGGCGATTGCGGGTGTGTCCAAACGTGTCAGTTGTATAGATGCCGTCGCAAAGAAGGTGGCATTTATCAATCAAATGTCGGCGACATTCCAAGGGTTGCCAACCGAGCTGGATGGTATTCATTGCCGAGTGGAAAAGTGGCGCGGTTCATATGATCTGATCACCTCGAGGGCCTTTGCATCGCTGCCTGATTTTGTAGCTTGGACTAGGCACTTGTTGGCAGAGGGCGGTGTTTGGATGGCCATGAAGGGCAAGATGCCTGACCAAGAAATGAGTGCGTCCAGTTGACCCAGCTGCGCTGAAAGGGTGGTCTGCAAATATGACAGTTCCTGCAGCGCTTGATTAATTTTACTGAACTCGATTGTGAGATATCTTTCCCGGTTGACGAGTCGATC
>JALQVJ010000119.1 GCA_023260355.1 Burkholderiaceae bacterium
TAGCAAAATTGTTAGCTCTTGCATCTCTTCAAGGAATAGCGGACTTACTTACAGGAGAGGGGATTAGGTTTACAGATTTTGAAATGAATTTTACCAATCAAGATAAACTTATGAAAATTCAAGAATTATATGCAATTGGGCCAGCAATATCTATTTTATTAGAAGGATACATTGAGGATGCTAAATTAATCAGTTTAAGAGGAACCTTGGTTCCAGCAACAACTGGCCCCGCGCGACAGCGCTTGCCGTGATCATGATTGCGCTGATCGTGGTTCCTTTGGCGATGTACAACCGAGCGGTCAATGCGCGCGACGGCGAAGCAGCGAGGTAACGACATGAGCAGTTGGATCAATCGATACGGCGGCAAGATGTGGATGCTGATGGTCTACATCTTTTTGTACATGCCGTTGGCTTTCATGGTGGTGTTTTCGTTCAACAGCACCAAGCAAGACGCCCGCTTCACCGGGTTTTCACTGCGCTGGTACGAGGCGCTGATGCGGGATAGCAAACTGGTGGATGGCTTCTTTTTGTCCGTCAAGATTGCGGTGACCACAGGCGTCTTGTCTGCGGTTTTAGGCACATTTGCTGCGTTTGTGTTGGTGCGTTACACGCGTTTTCGCGGGCGCACGTTTTTCTCGGGCATGGCCAACGCGCCATTGGTGATGCCTGAAGTCATCATCGGTTTGTCGTTGCTGCTCTTGATGGTGGGTGCGCAAACTTGGTTGGGCTGGCCACAGCGGGGGATGTTGACGATTGTCATGGGGCACACGCTGTTGGGCATGGCGTATGCCATGGTGGTGGTGCAGTCTCGCTTGCAGGAAATGGACAGGACGCTGGAGGACGCGGCGATGGACTTGGGCGCCAAACCGCATCAGGTGTTCTTCCTCGTGACTTTGCCCAACATTGCGCAAGCCATTGTGGCGGCCTTCCTGCTGTCATTCACGTTGTCGTTTGACGATGTGGTGATTGCCGAGTTTTTGTCAGGCCCCGGGGTCAACACCCTCCCCCAGGTGGTCTTTGGATACGCACGGCGTGGTATCAACCCCACCGTCTATGCTGCCGCCACTTTGTTGATCGCCACCTTGACCATCGGCGTCGTTGCATACAGCGTTTGGGTGGCCAGACAAACGCGCCGCCGACATCGAGAGATCTTTGCGGCGCAATCCACTTGACGCGTCTATGTTTTTTGTCTCGTGGCTCTGAGCGATCGGCCATGAACACTCCGACCTTATGAACCAGCCAGCGCACAACCCATGGACACACCAAGTCTTGCGCGTGCTGGCGCGCCTGCCGTTGGGATGGTTCAGGTCGGCGGGTTGGCTATTGGGCATAGCGCTGTATGGTCTAGCGACCCGGCGTCGCCGTGTGGTTGAGCGCAATTTGCGCCATTGCTTCCCAGAGCAACCGCAGCACTGGCACCGTTCTGTGGCGCGGATGGTTTTTGTGCGTTTTGCACAAAGTTGGCTTGACCGCCTATGGCTATGGCATGGTGATGAGGCGGTGTTGCGAGCCCGATTGCACTGGCAAATTTCCGACACCGCTTGGGATCGCGCGACGGTGTTGTTTGCACCGCACTGCATGGGCTTGGATGCTGGCTGGACCGCCCTAACGCTGTTGCACAACCAACCACTGGTGACGCTTTTTGCGGCGACCTCCTCTCCCCGGCAGGACCGTTGGATCGCCAAGGGGCGCAGCCGTTTCGCGCCACAGGGCTTGTTGCCACGCGTGGGTTCGGCCAGTACCGCGGTGCGTGCGCTGCGTGCGGGCAAGAGTTTGTACTTGCTGCCTGATATGGATTTGGGTGCGCGAGATGCGGTGTTTGTTCCATTCATGGGCCAATCGGCAGCCACGGTGACGGCGCTCCCTCGATTCGCCAACCTTGGGCGAGCGCCTGTTCGCACCGTGTTCACCTGCATGACGGCATGGGGCTACACCACGGAGGTGGGCGAGCCTTGGGGCAACTATCCATCGGGAGACGATGTTGCAGATGCCACCCAGATGAATGTTCGCTTGGAGACGTGGGTGCGGACCCATCCAGACCAATACTATTGGGTCCACCGCCGATTCAAAACCCAACAACCCGGCGCCACAGACATCTATGCTTGACTTGGGTCATTGCGCCAGTGGTGGCGCGACGGGCATTGACCCGATAAGATCTGAATTCGATTGACAAAGGCCTCCGCCCGATATGACTGCACACCCCCCACTGGCGCACTCAATTGAGCCATTGCTGACGCAATACGCCTATCAACCCGAGCGCCTCCTGCCACTCCTCCACGACATCCAAGACCTCTATGGTTACGTGCCCGAGGAATGTGTCCAGCCGATCGCTGAAGCCTTGAATATTTCGCGCGCAGATGTGCACGGGGTGTTGACCTTCTATCACCACTTTCGCCAGCAGCCGCCGGCAGACCAAGTCTTGCAAGTGTGTATGGGTGAGGCGTGTCAGGCGTGTGGATCGTCTGCGCTTTTGCGCGACATTCAAGCGCACGCAGACGCCCATCCCCATTTGGCATCGGGCCCACACCAAGGCGTTTCTATTGAGCCCGTCTATTGCTTGGGGTTGTGCGCCAACTCGCCTGCCGCGATGTTGGATGAGCGCTTGATGGCCGAAGTCACCCTGCCTCAATTGGTGGAAGCCATTGATGCCAATTTGCCTCAAGGGCGCCAAACGGCAAGCCGCAGGAGAGGCGCATGAGCAAAATATACGTGCCCTCTGACTCGGTCGCATTGGCGCTTGGTGCGGACGAGATTGCCAGTGCGATTCAGCACCACGCGACCGAAATGGGTTGGGCCATCGAAGTGGTTCGCAACGGTTCACGAGGCCTGTTTTGGCTTGAAACGCTGGTAGAAGTCGAGACCCCAAATGGCCGCGTGGGCTATGGCCCGATGCGACCCGCCGATGTTCACGGCTGGTTGCAAGCCGGCGGCTGGCATGGCGGGCAACATCCCCTGTCTCTCGGCCCAGTCGATGCGATTCCCTACCTTCAGCGCCAACAGCGCGAGTTGTTTGCGCGTGCAGGTGTGGTTGATCCTTTGTCTGTCAGCGACTATGAAGCGCATGGGGGCTGGGCCGGGTTGAAGGCCGCAGCCAAAATGAAGCCCCAAGAGATTGTGCAAGCAGTCATTGAGTCAGGGCTGCGAGGTCGCGGTGGTGCAGCGTTTCCAGCCGGCATCAAATGGCAAACCGTTTTGAACGCCCCGCTGAGCGGGCCAGCCCAGGCGCACGCGAAAGCGATTGTTTGCAACGCCGATGAGGGCGACTCGGGCACATTCGCCGATCGCATGGTCATGGAGGGTGACCCTTGTGTGTTGATCGAGGGCATGGCGATTGCCGCACTTGCAACGGGCGCGACAGAGGGCGTCATTTATGTGCGCAGCGAATACCCGCAGGCCATTCACACACTGCGACAGGCGATTGCTTGCGCAGAAAACGCCGGCTGGATTGGCGCGCGCATCGCCGGCACAAAGCAGGCGTTTGAATTGAGTGTGTTCAAGGCTGCCGGCTCATATGTGTGTGGCGAAGAGACGGCGCTGTTGGAGAGCTTGGAGGGCAAGCGTGGCATGGTGCGCAGCAAGCCGCCCTTGCCTGCGCTTTCGGGTTGGCGAGGGCGCCCGACCGTGATCAACAACGTGTTGACCTTGGCCAGCGTGCCACAAATCTTGGCAAAAGGCGCACCGGCGTATGCCGCCACAGGCTTCGGTCGATCGACCGGTACGATGCCTTTCCAATTGGCGGGCAACATCAAGTTTGGCGGGCTGGTGGAGTTGCCTTTTGGTGTGAGTTTGAGGACATTGGTCGAAGATTTTGGCGGTGGCACGCGCAGCGGGCGCCCGATCAAGGCAATACAAGTCGGAGGGCCTTTGGGCACGTATGTGCCGGCTGAGCAATGGGACGCTCCCATGGACTACGAAACCTATACCGCGATGGGTGCGACCATTGGACACGGTGGCGTGGTGGTGCACGACGACACCAGCAATTTGGCCGATCTCGCGCGGCACGCCATGGCGTTTTGCGCATTTGAGAGTTGCGGCAAGTGCACCCCTTGCCGCATTGGGTCAACGCGAGGGGTCGAGGTGATTGATCGCTTGCGCCAAGGCGATGCGCAACAGGAAGTGCTGTTGCGAGACCTGTGCGACACCATGCTGCACGGCAGCCTGTGCGCGATGGGCGGCATGACGCCATTCCCAGTGTTGTCGGCGCTCAACCACTACCCAACTGATTTTGGTTTGCCCACGCCATCCGTGGCTCAAGAGGCGTCGCAATGAATACATTTATCCCCATTCACGAGATCGACCACGGCACGCCAAAGCGTGACACCAACCAATGGGTGAGCGTCACCATTGATGGCTACACCGTTCAGGTGCCTGAAGGCAGCAGCGTGATGCGGGCTGCCAGCGAGTTGGGCGTTCAAGTACCCAAGCTCTGCGCCACCGACGAGCTGGAGCCGTTTGGCTCTTGCCGTTTGTGCTTGGTCGAAATTGAGGGCCGCCGCGGCTATCCCGCCTCTTGCACCACCCCAGTTCAAGAGGGCATGGTCGTGCGCACACAAACCCCCAAGCTTCAGGACTTGCGCCGGGGTGTCATGGAGCTCTACATCAGCGATCACCCGCTGGATTGCTTGACCTGTTCGGCCAACGGCAACTGCCAACTGCAAGACATGGCCGGAGATGTCGGCCTCAGAGCCGTTCGGTATGGCGTTGGCGCCGAAGCGGGCGCCCATCACACCGATGCACCCACAGATACGTCCAACCCCTACTTCGCGTTCGATGCCAGCAAATGCATTGTGTGCAGCCGCTGCGTCAGAGCCTGTGACGAGGTGCAGGGCACCTTTGCCTTGACTATTGCAGGGCGAGGGTTTGATAGCCACGTGAGCGCAGGCCAAGACGAGGACTTCATGCAAAGCGACTGCGTGTCTTGTGGCGCGTGTGTCAAAGCCTGTCCCACGGCGAGCTTGCAGGAAAAATCCATCATCGATATGGGCCAACCTGAGCATGCAGTGCTGACCACTTGCGCCTATTGCGGCGTCGGCTGTGGTTTCAAAGCCGAGATGAAGGGCAACACGGTGGTTCGCATGGTGCCCTGGAAAGATGGCAAAGCCAACGAGGGCCATGCTTGTGTGAAGGGCCGTTTTGCTTGGGGCTACGCCACGCACGCCGATCGCATCACGCAGCCAATGGTGCGTGACCACATCACCGATCCGTGGCGCGTGGTCAGCTGGGATGAGGCGTTTGCCTTTGCAGCCGAGCGCTTCAAGCGCATCCAGTCCGAACACGGCACCGATGCGGTCGGCGGCATCACATCGAGTCGTTGCACCAACGAAGAAACCTATCTGGTGCAAAAGCTCATACGCGCGGCGTTGGGCACCAACAACGTCGACACCTGTGCGCGCGTGTGCCATTCGCCCACAGGGTATGGGCTGGGTCAAACATTTGGCACGTCTGCGGGCACGCAAGATTTCAAATCGGTTGAATATGCCGATGTGATTTTGGTCATGGGCGCCAACCCCACAGACGCGCATCCCGTGTTTGGTTCGCGCTTGAAAAAGAGGCTTCGCCAAGGCGCTCAACTCATCGTGATTGACCCACGCGCCATTGATTTGGTCGAAAGCCCGCACGTTCGCGCGCAACACCATTTGGCTTTGCGTCCAGGCACCAACGTGGCCATCTTGACCGCGATGGCGCACGTTATCGTGACTGAGCAGTTGATCGCCCGTGAATTTGTCAATGCGCGTTGCGATGCCAAGAGCTTTGAGGCGTGGGCAGACTTTGTTTCAGATCCCACGCGTTCTCCAGAGGCGGTGGAATCGGTGACCGGTGTGCCCGCCAGCCAAGTCCGTGCTGCCGCGCGTCTGTACGCCAAAGGCGGCAACTCCGCCATCTACTACGGCCTTGGCGTCACTGAGCACGCACAGGGTTCGACGGCAGTGATTGCGATTGCCAACTTGGCCATGGCTTGTGGCATGTTGGGTCGTGAGGGCGTGGGTGTGAACCCCTTGCGCGGGCAAAACAATGTGCAAGGCAGTTGCGATATGGGCAGCTTTCCACATGAGTTGCCGGGTTATCGACATATCGCAGACGACACAGCCAGGCAACAGTTTGAAAGTGCTTGGGGTGTGACCTTGCCGCCGGAACCAGGCCTGCGCATCCCCAACATGTTCGATGCGGCGATCGCCGGAAAGTTCAAAGGCTTGTATTGCCAGGGTGAGGACATCGTTCAGTCTGACCCCAACACCCACCATGTGGCGGCAGCGATGTCTGCCATGGCGTGCGTGGTCGTGCAGGATCTGTTCTTGAACGAAACCGCCAAATACGCCCATGTGTTTTTGCCAGGCAGTTCGTTTTTGGAAAAGGACGGGACATTCACCAACGCCGAACGCCGAATCTCACGCGTGCGCCAAGCCATGCCACCGTTGGCCGGCAAGGCCGATTGGGAAGTCACCGTCGGCTTGGCCAAGGCCATGGGTTACGACATGTCTTATGAGCACCCGAGCGAGATCATGGCCGAGATCGCCGCATTGACACCCACGTTTGCGGGCGTCAACTACGACAAGCTTGACCGCTTGGGCAGCCTGCAGTGGCCTTGCAATGAGTCAACTGAAGAAGCAGGTATGGCCTTGATGCACGCACACAGCTTCACGCGCGGGCGCGGGCAATTTTTCAACACGCAGTACGTCGCAAGTGAAGAAAGAGTCACCCGCAAGTTCCCGCTGCTGCTCACGACGGGGCGCATTTTGAGTCAGTACAACGTGGGCGCACAAACCCGCCGCACGGCCAACAGCCAATGGCATGCCGAAGACGTGCTGGAGATCCATCCTGAGGACGCCGCCGAGCGTGGCATTGCCGATGGCGACTGGGTTCAAGTCACAAGCCGAGCTGGCGAAACGGCCCTGCGCGCTTTGTGCAGTGAGCGCATGCAGCCGGGCGTGGTTTACACCACGTTTCACTTCCCAGAGTCCGGCGCGAATGTGATCACCACCGACAGTTCTGACTGGGCCACCAATTGCCCCGAGTACAAGGTCACCGCGGTGCAAGTGCAAAAGGTGTTGCAAGCCTCAGAGTGGCAAACCTCTTTTGCGCACCAAGACGCGGAGCAGCGTGCCTTGGTGCCTGAGGCGGCAAGGCTTGACGCCTGAAGGTTGAGCCTGGTGCCCATGAACACACCTCCTGCCATGCTGGCTCAGTCTGTCGTTCGGCACGAGTCTGGCGTGGCGGTGACCCAAAGCGACTGGTTGGTGCAAGAGGTCCCGGTCGCCATGGTCTTCAACGGGGTGTCACATGCCGTCATGATGGCGACGCCATCGGACTTGGAGGATTTCGCCCGGGGGTTTGCTTGGACCGAGGGGATCGTCCAAGACGTCCACGAGTGGTTGGATGTCGAGATCGTTGAGGAACCGATTGGCATCCGATTGGAGATCGCTGTGGCAGCGGCTTGCGAGTGGCGCATGAAAGAGCGCCGCCGCCAACTCGCAGGTCGAACTGGCTGTGGTTTGTGCGGCATCGAGCAACTCGCGCACATCCAGCTCAACCCCACACCCGTGCCACCCACTGTGGTTCAAGTCTCTCAAATGCTCGAGGTGTTGGCGACACTTGCCGCCTCCCAGCCCCTGCAGCAACACACCGGGGCGGCGCATGCGGCGGCCTGGGTGGATCTTGAGCACGGTCCCCTTTGGGTTCGCGAGGACGTGGGCCGCCACAACGCCCTTGACAAAGCGATTGGCGCAGCATTGGCTGGCAAGGCCGATCCTCAAATGGCGTGGTTGGCCATCACCAGCCGGGCGAGTTTTGAAATGGTGCAAAAGGCAAGCATGGCGGGCGTTGGCGCGCTGGCTGCCATTTCGGCGCCCACATCACTCGCCGTCTCCTGCGCAGAAAAAGCAGGTGTTGCCTTGGCTGGGTTTGTTCGCCCGCCGAAATGGGTGGCCTACACCTATCCTGAGCGCTGGCAGACCGCGCCTGCGGTGGCGTGATTCACTATCGAAAGCCTGACATGGAAACCGACAAACTCGTGCACATGGCCAACCGCATCGCGGAGTTCTTCGAGTCTTTTCCCGACCGAGAAGAGGCGCGCTTGGGTGTCGCCCAGCACATCACCAAGTTTTGGACGCCCGATATGCGCGCGCAACTGCTGGCCGCGATGCAAAGCCAGCAAGCCAACGGGCTCAAGCCCTTGGTTCAGGAGGCGCTCGCCGGCGCCTAACCCGTCGCTCACGAGAAGCAATCTGCGGCCCGGAGGCGCCGGAGCCACGCCACCGCAAGAGGCCGCAGCTCCGCGGCTATGCCTGAGCCCGATTCGCCGCCGCAGCGTCTCGTGGCCGCCGCAGGCTACGCTCACCCGAGCCAAGCAGCTGACCCCATCGCCACCGGCGCACTTGCTGCCTGCCCCTTCAATGGGCCAAGCCCTTCAGTGATCCAGCGCGCTCGACCCGGCTGAGCCAAAGCCCATCAC
>JALQVJ010000158.1 GCA_023260355.1 Burkholderiaceae bacterium
TTGAAAGCCCTTCTTTGCACGTTCACCCTAAGGTGCGCTTAGACACACCAAGCCACCCAAGAATCAGCCGCCAAGCCCAAGGGGGACAGCGGCTGCACCTTGCGCGACACGCTATCACGGGGCGACTGGGACCAAGGTCACGCAGGCAGCACAAGGTCCCCACGACCTATTTGCATCTCTCGCCTGAAAGGCCTTGGGGCCAGCCTGCAGCAGGCACTTTGCCCTTTGCACGGCGTCTTGCGTGCACTAAGATCAAACGCATTTCGCCCGGCATCCGCCACATGTTCCCTTCACGCGCCGACAAACCATGCCATCAACCAACCCTCACCCCCATGACTTGAACACCCCCCCCCGCTCCCGCTGGCGCCGCCGGCTCGCATGGGGGACGGTGCTGGCTGTCGCTTTGATCGGCGCAACCGCACTTTTGGGGCCACGCAATGACTGGGGGCCAGCAGTCGCGGCATCGCGCGATTTGCCGCCAGACAGCGCCACTCAAGTCGAGGCATGGGTGCAAGCGCAAGAGGCCCAATGGCGAGACATCAAACCCAACAACGCGAAGGGGATCGTGTGGGCCCAAGCACCTGGACAGCGCACAGAGTGGGCCGTGGTTTACGTGCATGGATTTTCTGCAAGCCGACTTGAGACTGCGCCATTGACCGAACGCGTGTCAACCGCGCTGGGCGCAAACAGCTATTACGCCCGTCTCACCGGGCACGGCAGGCAGTCACCCCAAGCGATGGCCGAGGCCAGCCCACAAGACTGGATGACCGACGTGCTCGAAGCTGCAAAAATTGGCCAAACCCTCGGGAACAAAGTGCTCATGATCAGCTGTTCAACAGGTGGCACGCTTGCCACATGGCTGGGCACCACGAATATGGGCAAGTTGGTGGATGCGCACGCGATGATTTCGCCGAATTTTGGCCCCAAAGACGCTCGGGCTGAAATCATCAATCAGCCATGGGGCACCGTGATCGCGAAATGGATTCAGGGCCCAACCCGCAGCTGGACACCCAAGACTGAGGCAGAGGCGAATGCGTGGACATCCAGCTATCCGACGGAGGCGCTGTTTCCGATGATGGCCTTGGTTCAGCAAGTGCGAGAGAGCGACTTGTCAAGCTTCAAGACCCCCGCTTTGATCCTGCTCAGCGAGCAAGACAAGACCGTCGAGCCGGCGCAAACCAAAGCCGCATTTGCGCGACTCGGCTCAGCACAGAAACAGCTCAATGTCGTCAATGACAGCACCGCCGTCGGCCAACACGTTTTGGCTGGCGCGATCACCGCGCCTGAGTCTGTCGCACCGATGGCAGAGGCGATCGTGCGTTGGGTCAAGACGCTGCCAATGCACTGACGCACCGATGTGTCAGCCGAACCACCCGATGTCGCGCGGTTCAGGCTGACCCACTTAGGCGGGGACGGTCTCGGCAATCGCTTGCCTGAACACCCACTCTTTTTCGGGGCACCACGGTGTCCGGCAAGGCCAAGCCCAAACACACGCCGATCATCCGTGGCGGATGTTCCATATCTGCCCAACATGGCCAGCAGCGGGTCCACCTGTGGCACGCGTGGCCGAGCGGCCTTTGCGATGCGTGCCGGGTCGCGATTTGTCTGTAGACTGGTGCTTGCGAATTCAAAACAACAAGGAGCATTCCATGCTTGAATCTCTAGGAGGAAGTATGTTGGTCACTCTCGCATTCGCCGCGTTTTTCGCTGCATTGGCATGGATGAGCGTCAAAGTCGTGCCGCAGTCCAAAGTCTTTGTGGTTGAGCGCTTTGGCAAATACTCCAAAACACTCAATGCAGGCATCAACGTCATCGTTCCCATCGTGGACCAGGTCCGGCATCAGATTTCCATTCTCGAGCGCCAACTGCCCGCATTTGACATCAGCGTGATCACCCGCGACAACGTCGAAGTGGCACTGGAAGCGACCAACTTCTATCGCATCACGGATGCCGCAAGGTCGGTCTACCGCATTGAAAACATCGACCGCGCCATCCAAACAACCGCCGAGTCGATCGTGCGATCAGCCGCCGGCAAGCTGGACCTCGATGAGTTGCAGTCATCGCGGCAGCAGATGAACGAAGAAATTCTCGCCAACCTGCAACGCGCAGCAGAGAT
>JALQVJ010000170.1 GCA_023260355.1 Burkholderiaceae bacterium
ACCGTTTTGTACGCTGGCATGGCGCTGTTGCTCGCAGGCGCAACATGGATCGGTTCGCACAACCCACTGCAGCGCTTGCTGGGCTCGCAGCTCAAGCTGCCGGCGCCCGTGTGGACGCACCTCACGTGGGCCTGGATCGGCTACTTTGGTTTCATGAGCGCGATCAACGCCTACGTGGCCCACTTCTTCACGACCGATGAATGGGTCGACTTCAAAATTTGGGGCTATGTGTTCCCCCTCGTGTTCATCTTGGGCCAGGCGCTTTATATCGCTCGGCATGTCAATCAGGGAGACGATTCCCATGATCACTGAGTGCAGCGCCGCCGAAATCGAGCGCCGATTGCGCGAGCGATTCCAACCCTCTTCGCTTGAGGTGATGGACGAGAGCGCCGCGCACGCTGGCCACGTGGGCGCCAATGACTCGGGCAGTGGCACCCATTTTCGGGTGCGCATCACAGCCAGCGCATTCAACGGGCTGTCGCGGGTTAAGCAACACCAGCTTCTGTATGATGCGGTCGACGATTTCTTTGCAGCGGGCCTCCACGCTCTGGCGTTGCAAACACAGGGCGAATCGCCCCGGTAAAACGCCCCGCTACCCTGCTGGGAACCTTTTCCTTCCAGAGACACTCCAACTCCAACCACTCACTTCCTTGAAACTCGAGATCTTATGAAACACACCCTCGCTGTCATCGGTCTGACTTTGGCGACCGCAGCATCTGCGCAAAACATCGCCGTCGTGAACGGCAAAGGCATTCCCACCAGCCGCATGGCCGCGCTCGAAGCGCAAGTCGCGGCCAGCGGCCAACCCGTGACGGACGAGATCAAGGCACGGATCAAAGACGAATTGGTGAACCGCGAGATCTTTATGCAAGAGGCGCTGGCACGCGGCCTCAACAAGTCCAACGACTACAAAGACCAGATGGAGTTGGCGCGCTCAACCATCTTGATCCGCGCGTTGATTGCGGATGAGCAGGCCAAAAATCCAGTCACGGAAGCTGTCGTGAAAGCCGAATACGATCGCGTGACCGCCCAGATGAACGCCAAGGAATACAACGCCGCGCACATTTTGGTGAAAGACGAAAAGCAGGCCATTGACCTCATCAAGCAATTGAAGGCAGGCGCTGATTTCGCCAAGTTGGCACAAAAGCACTCACAAGACCCAGGCTCTGGCGCCGCGGGTGGGGACCTGGACTGGGCGGGAGCGGATGCCTACGTGCCAGAGTTCTCCAACGCCATGGTGGCCCTGCAAAAAGGTGCCATCACGGAAACGCCAGTGAAGAGCCAATTCGGCTGGCACGTGATTCGCCTCAACGACGTGCGCCAGGCGGCCTTGCCACCGTTTGACCAAGTCAAGGGAGCGATCGAAAAGAACCTGCGTGAGCGCCAGTTCTCAGACTTGCAAGACAAGCTGCGCGCTGCGGCTCGCATCCAATAAGCCCGAGGCTGACGCCGCGGGCGGGGAACCCACCCCCAAAAGCAAAAGCACCCTCTGGGGTGCTTTTTTTGTGCCATCTGCAGGCATCAGCTATCTCGCCATTGGAGCGGTCACTGCAACGCTTGGATCGCCTTGAGGAAAGCCACCATCACGGGCTGGTGAACCATATAAATCAGCAGACTGTGGCGGCCGGTCCAGGCCAGCCAACCGCGCAGGGCGGTCGCCGCATCGGAGGACCCTTGGGCCGCGGCACGTCCATTGCGCACTGGCGCATGTGATCCACCGTGATGGCCGGGCTGGCGACCGACCCCCCGCCAGAGCGCGAAGGCGACGCCCAAGCACATGACACCCAGCCAAGGGGCCAGTGGCACATAGTCTTCTGTGATGGGCTTCTCGCTGATCCAGCCGAAGATATTCATTGGAAAATCATTCAAGCTCACTTGAACTTCAGGCGCCAAAGTCGCTAGCAACAACGCAGGCATGCCC
>JALQVJ010000190.1 GCA_023260355.1 Burkholderiaceae bacterium
CGCGATCTTGACCGGCCATTGCAATTTGGATTTTTGGCGCCAAACCTGTGCAGTGAGAACCTGACCAGGACGGGCCTGTGCAACTTGTGTAAGCATCTCCGGGACGGAGTGAATGGGTTGGTCGCCCAGTGCCGAGATGATGTCGCCGGGGCGAATGCCCGCAGATGCAGCAGGTCCCGGTTGCATCACCGCCGCCACCACGATGCCGTACTTTGCGTCACTGCCTAGGGCTTGCGCCAGCTCTGGTGTCAATGACTGGGGCTCAATGCCAAGCCAGCCGCGCACAACAAAACCGCGCTCAACAATTTCCTTGCTGACCTGCGACGCCAGCGATGTTGGAATCGCGAAACCGATCCCCATCGACCCCCCAGACTGGGAGTAGATCGCTGTGTTGATCCCGACGAGTTGGCCTTGGGTGTTGACCAGTGCGCCGCCTGAATTTCCAGGGTTGATCGCTGCGTCCGTTTGGATGAAATTTTCAAAGGTGTTGATACCCAACTCGGTGCGACCCAACGCGCTCACGATGCCGGCGGTGACTGTCAATCCAATCCCAAATGGATTCCCAATCGCGAGCACGGACTCACCGAGTTTCAAATCATTCGAGTCACCCAATTCGATCGCTTGCAAAGCGGGCAGTCGAATTTGAATCACAGCCAAATCGGTTTCAGGGTCGTCGCCCAACACGCTAGCCGCCGCCTGGCGGCCATCCGCTAAAGTGACCACCACTTGGTCGGCATCTGTGACGACATGGTGGTTTGTCAAGATCAAGCCCTTTTGGGCATCCACGATCACTCCCGATCCGAGGCCGTTTTGCTCTCTGGCGCTGGGCGGCTGACCAAACAGCATGCTCAACCAGTCTTGGGTGCTGTTTCCCGATACAAGGCTGTGGGTGTTGATGGCCACCACCGCAGGTGCTGCAGTTTGGGCAGCAAGGCTCAGGTTGTTCTGCGCCAAAATGGTGGTTTGGGCGCCGGTGGCCTTCGGGGCTTGGTGCAGCCAATCGGGACGTAGCGTCGTGATCACAAAATATGCCGCGACCATCACCGTGACGGCTTGAGTGAACAATGACCAGATGGCTTTCATGAGTGGCAGTCTTTGTGTTTTGCGCTATTGTGCGTGGACATCGATGGCTTAGGAGTTTAAGGAAAATGAAGCAACGCGACCGAAGCGAAATCATGCAGTGGTTGAATGCGCAACTTCAGCCCGAGCTATTTCGCGACTACGGGCCTAATGGCCTGCAGGTTGAGGGGCGCCTGGAGGTCCGCAAGGTGGTCAGCGGGGTGACTGCCAGCTTGGCTTTGATTGAAGCAGCCATCGAGGCTGAAGCCGACGCGATTTTGGTTCATCATGGCCTATTTTGGCGCGGTCAGTCCGGTGTTGTGACGGGTTGGATGAAGCAGCGTTTGGCCAAGTTGTTGCAACACGACATCAATCTGATCGCTTACCACTTGCCGTTGGATGCCCATGCCCGCTGGGGCAACAATGCCCAGCTGGGTGTGCAGTTGGGGATTGCCACCGACACGCAACGCTTTGGGGAGCAAAACCTGGGTTGGTGTGGCACCGTGAGTGAGCAGCCCTTGGGCAGTTGGCAGGCGCACGTTGAACATGTGCTTGGGCGAGCTGCGGTTGTCGTGGGCGACCCTCGCACCTCTGTGCGTCGCGTGGCGTGGTGCACGGGTGGGGCCCAAGGGTATTTTGAAGCGGCAATTGATGCCGGCGTCGATGTGTTTTTGACCGGTGAAATATCTGAGCCACAAGCGCACTTGGCCCGAGAGACGGGCGTTGCGTTTATGGCGTGCGGACACCACGCAACCGAGCGCTTTGGCGCACCTGCGCTGGCTCAGGCGATGGCTGACGAGCTCGGGCTGGCGCACCAGTGGATTGAAGTGAGCAATCCGGCATGAACGATCAGTCTCAGCTTTTGCTCTTTAGCATGGGCGACCCATGCGGTGTTGGTCCGGAATTGGTTTGGAAGCTGTGGCTGCACCACCGCGATGAGCTTGGCCCTTGCTGTGTTGTTGGACACCCCCAAGCGATGGCCCGTGCAGCCACTGCCGTGCAGGCCCGTGGGTACCCGATCCATGTGGTTTCGTCCGTCTCTGAAGCAGCTCAATTTTGGGCAGAACCCTCCACGTTGGCACCAGATCAGCCGTTGGTGGTGGTGGCGATAGAGCCGAGTGCGCCCTTGCCTGAGTGGGCAGTTGTTTCGGCAGATGCGGGCCGATTGGCGGCCTTGAGTATCGAAGCTGCAGCGCGGGCGTGTTTGCGAGGTGAAGCGGC
>JALQVJ010000317.1 GCA_023260355.1 Burkholderiaceae bacterium
AGTTCACAACATGTTCCGGTTTGCCCTGGAATTTTTTGCGTAGAACCGGATCTTGCGTGGCGACGCCAACCGGGCAAGTGTTGAGGTGGCATTTGCGCATCATGATGCAGCCTTCCACCACCAGAGGTGCGGTGGCAAAGCCGAACTCGTCTGCGCCCAACAAAGCGCCAATCACGACATCGCGCCCGGTCTTCATCTGGCCGTCCGCCTGCAGGCGAACACGGCCACGCAAGCGGTTCATCACCAATGTTTGCTGTGTCTCTGCCAGGCCGATCTCCCATGGCGAGCCCGCGTGCTTGATGGAGCTCAATGGCGAAGCACCCGTGCCACCATCGTGGCCAGCGATCACGATGTGATCAGCCTTGGCTTTGGTCACGCCTGCGGCGATGGTGCCGACACCGATTTCTGACACCAATTTGACAGAGATGTCGGCGCGGCTGTTCACGTTTTTCAGGTCGTGAATCAATTGCGCCAAATCCTCGATCGAATAGATGTCGTGGTGTGGCGGGGGAGAAATCAAGCCCACGCCGGGCACCGAGTAACGCAACTCGCCGATGTACTCACTGACCTTGCCACCAGGCAGCTGGCCACCCTCACCGGGCTTGGCGCCCTGTGCCATCTTGATCTGAATTTGATCGGCACTGGAGAGGTATTCGGCAGTCACCCCAAAGCGACCCGATGCCACCTGTTTGATGCGTGAACGCAGGCTGTCGCCCTCTTGCAGCGGCACATCTTTGGCAATGCGCGAGCTGCCAATGATCGAGGCAAACGACTCGCCGCTCTTGATAGGAATACCTTTCAACTCATTGCGATAGCGCGCAGGGTCTTCACCGCCCTCACCTGTGTTGCTCTTGCCGCCGATCCGGTTCATGGCAACCGCCAATGTGGCGTGTGCCTCGGTCGAGATAGAACCCAAAGACATCGCGCCGGTGGCAAATCGCTTGACGATTTCGGTCGCAGGCTCGACTTCGTCCACAGAGATCGCCTTGGCGGGATCCACTTTGAACTCAAACAAACCACGCAAGGTCAAGTGGCGACGCGTCTGATCATTGATGATCTGGGCGTACTCCTTGTACGTGTTCCAGTTGTTGGCGCGCGTGCTGTGCTGCAGCTTGGCAATCGCATCGGGGGTCCACATGTGCTCCTCGCCGCGTGCGCGCCACTCGTATTCGCCCCCTGCATCCAGCATATTGGCCAAAATTTGCTTTTCACCATAGGCATCCATGTGGCGGCGCAAGGCTTCTTCAGCGATTTCAAACACGCCAATGCCCTCGACCTTGCTGGGGGTGCCAGGGAAGTACTTGTCGATGGTTTGTGAATTCAGACCAATCGCCTCAAACAACTGCGCCCCGCAGTAGCTCATGTAGGTCGATACGCCCATCTTTGACATGATCTTGGACAAGCCTTTGCCGATCGCCTTGACGTAGTTGGCAATCGCTTTTTCGGGCGACAAGTCGCCAGGCAAATCCTTGTGCATCTGCGCCAAAGTTTCCATGGCCAGATAGGGGTGGACGGCCTCAGCGCCATAACCTGCAAGGGTTGCAAAGTGGTGCACTTCGCGCGCCGAGCCGGTCTCGACCACCAAGCCGGCTGACGTGCGCATGCCCTCACGCACCAAATATTGGTGAACTGCAGACAAGGCCAACAGTGCCGGAATCGCGACGTGATGGGCGTCTGCCTTGCGATCGCTCAAGATCAAAATATTGGCGCCGTTTTGAATGGCGTCCACTGCCTCCGCGCAGAGCGATGCCAAGCGGGCTTCCACACCCTCTTTGCCCCACTTGACTGGGTACGTGGTGTTCAGCACATGGCTCTTGAACTTGCCATTGGTGTATTGGCTCACGTGGTGGAGCTTGGCCATGTCTTCGAAATTCAGCACGGGTTGGCTGACTTCGAGGCGCATCGGTGGGTTCACTTGGTTGATGTCCAAAACGTTCGGGCGGGGCCCGATAAAGGACACCAACGACATCACGATTGCTTCGCGAATCGGATCGATCGGTGGATTGGTTACCTGCGCAAACAGCTGCTTGAAATAGTTGTAGAACGGCTTGCTTCGATCCGACAGGACGGCCAGCGGGCTGTCGTTGCCCATGGAGCCAATGCCTTCTTCACCCTTCTGCGCCATGGGGCTGAGCAAGAACTTGATGTCTTCTTGCGTGAAGCCAAACGCCTGCTGCTTGTCCAAGAGCTCCTGCTCTGACGGGCCGGCATTGTCGGCGGGTGCTTCGATGTCGTCGAGCTTGACGCGCAAGTTCTCGATGTATTGCTTGTAGGGCTTGGCGTTGGCCAATGAGGCTTTGATTTCCTCGTCACCAATCATGCGCCCCTGCTCCAAGTCAATCAGGAACATCTTGCCCGGTTGCAGTCGTCCCTTGCGAACTACGCGGTCTGCTGGGATGTCGGCAACCCCGATCTCAGAGGCCAGGATGACAAACCCATCCTCAGTGACCACGAAACGTCCAGGGCGAAGCCCATTACGGTCAAGGGTGGCGCCAACTAGGTCGCCATCGGTGAAGACCACCGCAGCAGGACCATCCCATGGCTCCATGATCATCGAGTGAT
>JALQVJ010000329.1 GCA_023260355.1 Burkholderiaceae bacterium
ACGAAGAGCGCAGCACCATGGATGTGGTGGTGGACGAAGAGAACTTGGCGATGGCGATTGGGCGTGGAGGTCAAAACGTGCGTTTGGCTTCTGAGCTCACCGGTTGGCGCATCAACATCATGACCGCTGACGAGTCTGCGCAGAAGCAAGCCGAGGAAATGCAAGGCGTGCGCGAATTGTTCATGAGCAAGTTGGACATCGATGAAGATGTTGCGGACATCCTGATCGAAGAAGGTTTTGGCAGCTTGGAAGAAGTGGCCTACCTGCCGATCCAAGAAATGTTGGAAATCGAAGCGTTCGATGAAGACACCGTCAACGAGCTCCGTGCCCGCGCCAAGGATGCGCTGCTGACCATGGAGTTGGCCAAAGAAGAGAGCATCGACGAGGTGTCGCAAGACTTGCGTGACCTAGAGGGTATGACCCTCGACATGGTTGCGGCACTTGCCGGCGCCGATATCCATACACGAGATGATTTGGCCGACTTGGCCACCGATGAATTGTGCGAAATCACCGGACAGACCCCTGATGAAGCACAAGCATTGATCATGCAAGCGCGAGCCCATTGGTTCACTGACGACGAGTCTGCTGAATAAATTGGTCCAATCCATCCTGGAGCGCTTGTAGGAGAAAGAGAAACATATGTCCCAAACCACCGTCGCCGAACTCGCCACCGAATTGCATAAATCTACTGACGCCTTGCTCGAACAGCTGGCCAGTGCCGGTGTTGCGAAAAAGGGCGCTGATGATGTGGTGTCTGAATCTGATAAGAAGACGCTGCTCGAGCACTTGCAAACAAGCCATGGTGCCAGCGCTGGTCGCAAGAAAATCACATTGACCAAGCGCACGACCTCTGAAATCCGTCAGGCGGATGCGCAGGGGCGCGCACGCACTATTCAAGTCGAAGTGCGCAAGCGGCGTACTCTGGTTCGCCGCGAGGACGAAGTTGCGGTGACAGCCGCGGCTGAAGCGGAAGCCAGCGCAAAGAGCGAAGAGCTGAAGCAACGTGAAGCGGCTGTTCAAGCTGAGGCAGAGGCTATTCGAGCAAAAGAAGCCGAGCTCGCTGCGGCGCGCGAAGCTGCCGAAGCTGAACGCGCTGCTGCGCGTGCCAAAGCAGAGGCCGAGGCGGCCGAGGCAGCAGAGGCGTCTCGCCGTTTGAACGAATTTGCCAATGCACCGTCAACCAAAAAGGCTGCCGAGGGCGAAGCCGATGAGCCATCTGCTGCAGAGGCAAAAGCGCAAGAGGCGCAAGCGCACAAACTGAAAGTAGAGGCTGATGAAAAGGCCGCGAAGGCCCAGGAAGCGGCCGATGCTGCTGCATTGTTGGAACGCCGTCGCAAGGCTGAAAAAGAAGCCGCTGCAATCCGCGAAATGATGGCTGCACCCAAGAAGGTGTTGACCGCCAAGCGGCCTGAAGAGACCAAGCCCGTCGAAGCGCCCAAGAAAGCCGGTGCCAAGAAAGAGATCAAGGCTGAAAACCTGTCGTCCACATGGAAAGACGAGGGCAAGAAGAAAGAACGCGAAGGCGCCAAGCCACGTGGTAGCGTCCCCGATCGTGGCGGCTGGCGTGCTGGCCCGAAGGGTGGCAAGCGCGATCGCCGTGGTGGCGATCAACAGTCCAGTTTCGTGGCACCCACCGAGTTCAAAGCCCTCGAAATTCACGTGCCTGAAACCATCACTGTGTCAGAGCTGGCACACAAGATGGCAGTGAAGGCATCTGAAGTCATCAAGGAACTGATGAAGATGGGTTTGATGGCCACCATCAACCAGCCGTTGGACCAAGACACAGCGATGATCGTGGTCGAAGAATTGGGACACACCGCGGTTCAAGCTGCCTTGGACGACCCCGAAGCGTTCACCGATGAAGAAGCCAGCCAGCACGATGCAGAGGCATTGCCGCGGGCACCGGTGGTGACGGTGATGGGTCACGTCGATCACGGCAAAACATCATTGCTGGACTACATTCGCCGCTCCAAGGTGGCGACAGGTGAGGCAGGTGCCGCTGCAGGAAATCGAATCTCCTCGCTTCAGGTCAGAGAGGACCT
>JALQVJ010000356.1 GCA_023260355.1 Burkholderiaceae bacterium
CTATTCAGAGCCGCTTCAATACGCCATCCAGTCCCTGCACTTGGCCCCTCAAAGCGGGCCCAGTCAAGTGGTCACAGATTGGCGCATCCACACGCTGGGGCCAGTTTCCGCCTGGAGCGATGGACTGGGCAACCTGATTCATACCTACAGCCACCGTGGCTCGGGCTTGAGTTCAAAAATCGTGGCATCTGGGATCGTTCACACGCAAAACATTTCGGTGCGTGAGGAGCCAAATGGCATGCATCCCAGTTACTTCCTCCGAGAGGGCTCGTATACCAAACGCGAGCCTCGAATGGCGGCGTGGGCCACACAGCGGTGGGCGGGTATCCAAGCGACGCCCGAAACGGTGCTTGAAGTCGCGCAGGCCGTGGCCGCCAAAGTGAAGTACAAAACCGGCAAGACGATGGTGGAGACTGCCGCGTTGGAGGCCTTCGATTGGGGTGTTGGTGTCTGCCAGGATCAAGCCCACGTGATGGCGACGCTGTGTCGTGCTTTGGGTTGGCCAGCGCGGTACGTGAGTGGCTATTTTTATGATCCAGCCGCCCCTGAACTGGCGTCGCACGCATGGGTGGACGTCTGTGTGGACGCACAGCGCATGCGGTGGGTCAGCGTGGATGTGACCCACGGGTGCGTCACCGATGAGCGCCACGTGCGCCTTGCAGTTGGGATAGATTACGCGCAATGCCCACCGGTTCGCGGTGTCAGACAGGGCGGGGGCAACGAGTCAATGGCCACCGCCGTTGCCATCGAGGAGATATGACATTGGCCGATCGCCGGACGCTGGGACCAACGTGCCGCCGCTACTTGAGATGGCCTTGCCTCGAGCGGTTTCTTTGAGCCCGAACAGCCGCTCGGATAGCCTCTCCTAACTCGATCACCGCCAATGCATAGTAGCTGCTTTGGTTGTATCGCGTGATGGCATAAAAGTTAGGTGTACCGATCACGTAGCTGGGCGGCTGATTGCCATTCAACAGCTCGACCAGTGCCAGCTCATGGTCGTCTGAAGCCTGATTTGGCAGCCCCTTGACTCCTGCTTCACGCAGTTGTTGTGGGCGCAAATTAGGCAATATGTCTTTCTCAAGCAGCGGTGCCAAGCCTGCGCTGGCTGCGGCAACATCGGCGTCCCAATGCGTAGGCAGAGCCTTGACCCAGCCATGCCCCTGTAAATAGCGCGCGATCGATCCGATGGCGTCTGGTGCGCTCCGCATCAAATCGACTTTGCCGTCCCCATCAAAATCGATGGCCCATTTTTGCCAGCTGCTCGGCATGAATTGTGGGAACCCCAAGGCGCCTGCATAGCTGCCGCGCCAAGAGGTCACCGCTTTGTTTTGCGCCTCGCTCAGGGAGAGCAGCGCGGCCAACTCCTGCTTGAAATACGCTGCCCGTTGATCTGCTCTGGGATGCACCTGAGGAAAGTCGAATGCAAGTGTCACCAGCGCATCCAATGTGGGCACCCGCCCCTTGTTGCGTCCAAATTGGGTTTCGACGCCCAAAATACCCGCAATGATGTGGGCATCCACACCGAACTGCTTCTGCGCGCGCACCAAGTACTTCCGGTGCTTTTGCCAAAACTTCAGTCCAGCGTCGACGCGCTGGGGCGTCACAAATCGGCCTCGGTACAGGTGCCAGTTTTTGCTTGAGCTTTGCCCCTTGGGTGTCATCAAAGTCAACACATCAGTGCGCCGCTTTGCGCCCTGCAAAATGCGAGTGATCGTTTCGGGGTTGGCTTGATTTTGCCCAGCCCACTCTTGGGCAAAAGCGGCCAAGCGGGGGTCATTGCCATAGGCTTTGAAGCGGGACTCCGCCTGAGCCAATCCAGGTGGCAGAAAAGCCACCAGCAGCCAAGCGCCAGCCCACGCTGTACGCCATGCCGGGCGACGTCTGGCTGCTCTTGGATCGGGAGCCTGCTTGAAATTTGTCATAGCCTGTCACGCACTGTAGCCCATCCTTGAGCGGAAAATTTGTCCCGCTGGTGCTAAGCTGAGGGGATGCATCAATTGGGCTATTTCACTCACCAAGATTGCCGCCTTCACGACATGGGGTTTGACCATCCTGAGTGTCCGCAGCGGCTGTCAGCCATCGAAGACCAACTCCTGATGTCCGGTCTCACGGACTGGTTGGAGCGGCGTGATGCACCATTGTTGCCGCTGGGTTTGGCGAAGTTGGCCCATTCAGAAAGCTACCTTGAGCAATTGCAGCGCGCCGATGCACAGGCGCAAACGCAAGGCCTTGTTCGATTGGATGAAGACACCGCGATGAATGCCCACAGTTGGACGGCGGCACTGAGGGCAGCCGGTGCTGCTGTCGCTGCGGTCGATGCCGTGATGGAGGGAGAGGTTGCAAATGCCTTTTGTGCCATCAGGCCCCCGGGCCACCACGCCACGCGTGAGCGGGCCATGGGTTTTTGCCTGCTGAACAACGTTGCCATTGCTGCGCTTCACGCGCTAGAACAAGGCGCCAAACGGGTGGCTGTGGTTGATTTTGACGTGCACCACGGCAACGGCACCGAGGATATTTTGGCGGAGCATCCAGCGGTTTTGATGCTCGGTTTCTATCAGCACCCCTACTATCCGCCAGGCGGCGCTCAGTTCGAGGGCCGAGCACATTTGTGCAATGTGCCCGTGCCTGCGTACACATCAGGTGAGACTGTGCGCAGTTTGGTCGCAGAGCATTGGTGGCCTCGTTTGGAGGCGCATGACCCAGACCTGATTTTGATCAGCGCAGGCTTTGATGCGCACCGTGAAGATGACATGGCACAGCTGGGCTTGGTCGAGGCGGACTACGTCTGGATGACCGAGCACATCAAGGCGCACACCCGTGCTGGTCAAGCTTCCAAAATAGTCAGCTGTCTAGAGGGCGGTTACCATTTATCTGCGCTGGGGCGCAGTGCCGCGGCGCATATCAAAGCGCTCACTATTTGACGCGAAGAAGAGGGCCAGGATGAAGACGTTGAACTCAGATGTGTTGCTGCACCAGCGAGACGCCCGCGGGGTCCATTATTGGACGCTCAACGATCCGTCGCGCTACAACGTGTTGAGCGATGAGATGCTGGATCAGATGATCACGGCCTCCAAGCTTGTGGCAGCAGACCCCACCTCGAGGGCCGTGGTGATTGGCGCTGAGGGCAAAGCATTTTGTGCTGGGCACGACCTCAAGTCGATGGCAGCGCAAACGGACATCGCGGCACACCAAGCCTTGTTTGCCAAGTGCTCACGCATGATGTTGGGCTTGATGCAGTTGCCTGTTCCGGTGATTGCCCGCGTTCACGCCATAGCGACCGCAGCGGGTTGTCAGTTGGTCGCACAGGCCGACTTGGCGGTGGCGGCGGAAGCGGCGATGTTTGGCGTCAATGGCATCGACATTGGGTTGTTTTGTTCCACGCCTAGCGTGGCGTTGACGCGAAATGTCGGCATCAAGGCCGCGATGGAAATGCTGATGACCGGCGACTTTATTCCGGCGCAAGAGGCGAAAGCGCGAGGGTTGGTCAACCGTGTTTGCCCTGCTGAAGACCTGGATGCCGAGGTCGAACAATGGGTTCAACGCCTGTTATCCAAACCCAAGGAGGCCATTGCCATGGGCAAAGCACTGGTTTACCAGCAGCGCGAAGCGCCTATGGGCGCGGCGTACCAGATGGCGGCGCAAACCATGGCGGTGAACATGATGCACCCTGTTGCTCAAGAGGGCGCGCAGGCGTTTGTGCAAAAGCGCAAACCGGATTGGAATCAAGGAAGTTCTCACTGATGACAACACAAGCACTCAACTGGACCGAGTGGCAATGGCCGCAGTCGCCTCTCGGGTTGGCATTGGCCCACACCGATCTGGTGACATGGCTCGGTGTTTTAGCAGCACTGTCGGTTGCCGGTCTCATTGGTTGGGCCGCGCATGTGGGCACAGCGCCAAGAGTTCACCCGGTATGGCTCGGGCGCCGAGGCTGGGATGGGTTGCTCACGCCTTTATTGATGGTGGTGGCGCTTTGGTCACTGGGGTTGTTCTGGCGTTCGGAAGGCGAGAGAGCGGTGCTTTCTGCGGCGATGTATTTGTCGAGCGTTTGGGCGTTGAGTACGGGCGTTTTTCGGGTCCTCGGCGCCAGCCGTGGTCAAGTCGGTTGGATGCGGCCCATGGCCATTGCTTGGATATGGATATCCGCGGCGATTTGGGTGTTATGGGCCCTCGGGCTTTTGCCATTGGTCCAGCAAGAATTGGACGAGGTGACGTGGCGCTTGGGCGGCGCGCAGTGGACACTGCGCAGCACCCTTGAGGGCCTTTTCACCACGGGGCTGGTTTTGATCTTTGCGCTCTGGGCCTCTTCGGCGCTGGAGGCGTACCTGCTCAAAGATGCCGGCGGCGATGACCTGTCGTTGCGAAAGATGTTGTCCAACAGCTTGCGCGTCTTGTTGGTATTCGTGGGTTTGATGGTGTCGTTGAACACCGTGGGCATTGATCTCACAGCTTTGTCGGTTTTGGGCGGTGCAGTGGGAGTTGGTATTGGCTTTGGTTTGCAAAAGCTGGCTGCCAACTATGTGAGTGGTTTTGTGATTTTGGGCGAGCGCAGTGTGCGAATCGGCGACATGGTCCGAGTCGACGGGTTTGAAGGAGCGGTTGTCGACATCCGGGGTCGCTACACAGTGATCCGTGCACCGACAGGCGTTGAATCGATTGTGCCCAACGAGGTCCTCATCACCGCTCGGGTCGAGAACCTCTCGTTGGCGGACCCGCAAGTGTGGCTTTCAACGAGTATCACGGTCGGCTATGACAGCGACCCTGACCAGGTCATTGCCTTGCTAGAACAAGCGGCGGCCGATCAGGAGCGCGTGCTCAAAGACCCAGGGCCGCGCGCGACTTTGCGCAGTTTCGGCGCCGACGGCATTGACTTTTTGCTTGGGTTTTGGATCAGTGACCTCGAGAACGGTCGTGGCAACCTCGTATCAGCCGTGAATTTGGCGGTTTTGAAGTCATTGAGGGCACATCACATCGATATCCCATACCCGCAGCGCGTCCTGCGCTGGGCGCCAGACGCCGATCAACCCGGGGCTTCCGGA
>JALQVJ010000357.1 GCA_023260355.1 Burkholderiaceae bacterium
GTTGGCTTACATACCAACCATGGCACTACTATAATTTCTTTAAATCCAAAATTTTTGAGCAAAAAAGAAATAGATTTTTTTGTGTATGGTCTCACATGTGTTGGGTCGTCATAAAAATTTCTGTAGCCATGTTGCACACGGCTCGCAGGCTGGGTACTGCGTCCAGCAAACTTGCGTCCACCCGCTCACTGGCGGTTGTCAGCAGGCCCCAGCAACCTTGGGCCTGTGTCCTCAACTGCTCCGGTGTCCATGGGGTGTCATCGGGGTTGGTCAGCACGTCGAAGTGCTCGCGCAACCGGTTCAGGCTGGACTCAAAAATGGCCCGTGCCACCAGCACACGGGGGCGCGCTGCGGCTGAACCCATCACACACCCAACAATTCAACATCAAACAACAGCGTCGCGTTCGGGGGGATCACGCCGCCCGCACCGTAGGCGCCGTAACCCAAATGGGGGGGAATCACCAAGCGGCGCTGTCCGCCGACTGCCATGCCCTGCACGCCTTCATCCCAACCACCAATGACCTGCCCCACGCCAAGCAAAAACTCAAACGGCATCCCCCGGTCCTTGCTCGAGTCAAACTTGTCACCCAACTCACCATCGTTGAACAACCAGCCGGTGTAGTGCACCTGCACCATGGCACCGCGCTCGGCCAGCGCGCCATCGCCCACCTGCACGTCTTCCCACTGCAAGCCACTTTCGTTCTGATTCATGTGTATTCCTTTGAAGAACGCAGTCGACTCAGCGCAACCACGTGGTGAAATCCTCGACCTTTTCGCGAGGGGTATAGAAGGTGTTGACCACCTCATCTGCGTTGGCATAACCCAGCGACATGCCGCACACCAGCATCTCGTTGTCGCCTGCCCCCAGAATCGGCATGATGATTTTGGAGAAATGGTTCCACGCAGCTTGAGGACAGGTGTGCAAACCCTCCTCCCGCGCAGCCAACATCAAATTTTGCAAAAACATGCCGTAATCAAGCAAAGAGCCGCGGCCCATGACCCGATCCAAGGTGAACATCAGGCCCACCGGCGCATCAAAAAACCGATAGTTGCGCTGGTGTTGCGCGTGCATCCGATCCTTGTCGCCTTTTTGAATCCCCAACACCCCGTACAAACTCCAACCGTTCTCGCGTCGGCGGTCAATGAACGGGCTCACCCACTCTTTGGGGTAGTAGTCATATTCCTCTTGGTATTGAGACGCCAAACTGGGGTCTTGGCGCAGCGCGTCGTGAGCAGCGCACACCTCAGACACCAAACGCGCGCGCGTTTGCCCCTTCAAGACGTAAACCTTCCAAGGCTGCGTGTTCGTGCCCGAGGGTGAACGCGCTGCAGTGGTCAACAGCCGCTGAATGGTCTCGTCTGACACATCCTGCTGGGTGAATGCGCGCATCGAGCGGCGGGTATGAATCGCGTCACTGACGGTAGGGGAAGCGCCGAACAAAGTATCCGTTGTGGTCATAAAGCAGTCTCCAAAAGTTCTTTCAATGGCTCGGGCAGTGGCACAGGCTTGCGCGTGGTCTTGTCGACATAGACGTGCACGAAGTGGCCACAAGCTGCTGTCATTGGCGCACCTTGCGCGAACAAGCCCACTTCGTAGCGCACACTGCTGCGACCCAATTGGGCAACGCGCACCCCCGCCTCGACAGTCTGGGGAAAAGCCAACGGCGCAAAATAATGGCAGCCCGTGTTGACCACCAGCCCCACGGTGTCGCCAGCGTGGATGTCCAGCGCGCCTTGTTCGATCAGCCAGGCGTTCACGGCAGTGTCGAACCAGCTGTAATAAACCACGTTGTTGACGTGCCCGTAAACATCGTTGTCCATCCAGCGGGTCGGGATGTCGCGAAAGACCCGATAGTGGGCGCGCGGCAAGGGCTCGGGCCGCGCGGCTTTGCTCTGTGCATCAGTCATGGGCCACATTATGCGAGGATCCATCGGCTCCTCCTGAGTCAAAGGCGACGAGCCAGCCGAGGGGCCTTTCGGGTGGACCCCGCCATTTAGGGGTTTGGCTCTAAATTGCTGCAATGCAACAAAAAAGGCTTGAAACCTTCAGTAGAAACCCTATACTTCAGGTCATGTTGCAGCGCAGCAAATGTATCTGAGACAGATACCCAGGTCGCAGCGTTTCAACAGTCCTAAACCCACTCATCACATTGGAGTATGAATATGTTGACTGCTGACCAAATCATCGCCGCTCAAAAAGCAAACATGGAAACCCTGTTCGGCTTGACCGAAAAAGCCTTCGCTGGCGTCGAGAAATTGATCGACTTGAACCTGCAAGCTTCCAAAGCCGCTCTGGCTGAGTCTGCCGAGCAAGCCCAGGCCATGTTGGCTGTGAAAGATGCACAAGAACTGTTGGCTCTGCAAGCTGGCTTGATGCAGCCCCTGGCTGACAAAGCTGCTGCTTACAGCCGCCACCTGTATGACATCGCCAGCGGCACCGCTGGTGAGTTCACCAAAGCCGCAGAAGGCCAAGCCGCTGACGCTCAAAAGAAGTTCATGGACGTGGTGGACAACGCCGCCAAGAACGCTCCCGCTGGCAGCGAAACCGCTGTTGCCATGATGAAGAGCGCTGTGGCCGCCGCCAACAACGCTGCTGAGTCTGTGCAAAAAGTGGTCAAGCAAGCATCTGAAATGGTGGAATCCAACGTCAACACGTTGGCCGCTACCGCTGCTTCTGCTGCCAAGCGCCCTGTCGCTAAAAAGCGTTAATCCTGCGCCGTACTGATTGTCTCCTCGGATCACGCTCAAGCTGCGCTTGACGGATCCCTTCACCCAAGCTGGCAACAGCTTGGGTGTTTTTTTATGTGCGGTGATCTTGCACAAAATCCAAAATATGCCGCGCGATCAACGCGGGGGCTTCACGCTGGGGAAAATGGCCAATGCCGGGAAGCACCCGGCGCTCGTAGCGATCGGTAAACCATCCCTCACGCCCCTCAGAGCTCGCCAAGCCACTGACCCCGTCGGCTTCGCCATGCAACACCAAAGTCGGGATGTGGATGTGCGCCAACTCAGCCAGTTGCGCGTCGTCTTGCGCATAAGCGGGGTCCCCTGCCGAGTGTCCCCACCGGTGGGTGTATGAATGCAGCGTGATGGGTACCCAGTCGCCGTTGTCCCAGGCGTCGGCGGTGGCCTCGAACTCCTCAGCTGAATACCACCCTTTGGGCGCCCATGTGTCCCACATTTGGCGGCCAAACGCCCTGCGCTCTGCAGCCACAGTGGCTTGACCACGCGGCGTCGCCATGAACCAGTGATACCAATAGCGCTGGACTTGATTCATATCGAGGCGCTGGCCCGGATCGTTGGTGCCGTAGCCAGTTGACAGCAACACCATGTGCGACGCCAAGTCGGCTTGCAGGCCCATGGCATTGGCGACCGCTCGCGCACCCCAATCGTGTCCAACCAACACCGGGCGATGGAGTTGCATCGCACTCAGAAAATCAATCACATCGCGCCCGATGGCGGCCAACTGCCCCGTCCGAGGTGTATCGGCGTGCAAAAACGTGGTGGGATTGAAGCCCCGCAGTGCTGGCACCAAAACCCGATATCCAGCATCTGCCAGCACCGGTGCGACCTGACGCCATGTGCGCACGCTGTCGGGCCAGCCATGCCAAAGAACCATGGTCTTGGCGGCCGAGGGGTTCCAATCCTCATAGCCCACTCGCAAGACGGGGGTGTCGACAAAATGCATTTCCATCATGGGTTGATTCTCCTCACGTTAGAGCGCACTGTATCCAAGCGGGATGATCAAACGGCCCACGTCGGCGACTCAGAACTGGACACGCCAAGCCGAATTTTTGGTTTAATTGACGTTTACGTAAACGTCAACATTCAACCCGCAAATAGGAGCAACCCATGGACATTCAGGGCAAAGTATTTATCGTCACCGGCGGTGCGTCAGGTCTCGGCGAAGGCACCGCACGCATGTTGGCAGCAGAAGGTGCCACCGTCGTGATCGCAGACATGCAAGCTGATAAGGGTGCGCAGGTGGCTCAAGACATTGGTGGTGCATTTGTGAAGTGCGATGTCAGCAGCGAGGAAGATGGTCGGGCAGCGGTCGCTAAGGCAACGAGCCTAGGCAAGCTCATGGGCTTGGTCAACTGCGCCGGGATCGCCCCAGCCCAGAAAACGGTCGGCAAGAACGGCGCACATGATCTCGGCGTTTACACCAAGACCATCATGGTCAATTTGGTCGGCTCATTCAACATGATCCGTTTGGCCGCCGAGGCCATGTGCGACAACGAACCCGAGAGCAACGGCGAGCGCGGTGTGATGATCTCGACCGCATCCATTGCCGCCTATGACGGCCAAATCGGTCAGGCCGCATACAGTGCCTCCAAAGGCGGTGTGGTCGGCATGACCCTGCCGATCGCACGCGATTTGTCTCGCAACGGGATCCGCAACATGACCATTGCACCCGGGATCTTCGGCACGCCCATGTTGTTTGGTATGCCCCAAGAATTGCAGGACGCACTGGCCGCTGGCGTACCTTTCCCCAGCCGTTTAGGCACCCCTAACGACTACGCCAAGTTGGTCAAACACATCATTGAAAACGACATGCTCAACGGTGAAGTGATTCGTTTGGACGGCGCGATCCGTTTGGCACCCAAGTGATCACACCCACCAAGTGGGCACATGCGTGCCCACATTGGCTGGCCAAGCATCAAAAAGGGCCCTGTACAGCAGGGCCTTTTCATCGACTGGGGTCAGCCCTGTTAGACGTCGATCGCTGCCACTGAGCCCACTCGCTTGCGCAATTCAAACTTTTGAATCTTGCCGGTGCTGGTTTTGGGCAGCTCGCCGAATTCGACCGCACGTGGGACTTTGAAACCGGCCAAGTGTTGCTTGCAGTGGCCCACAATCTCGGCCGCCGTCACACTGGCATCGGACTTGAGTTCAACAAAGGCGCATGGCGTCTCGCCCCAGCGCTCATCCGGTTTGGCGACCACGGCTGCTGCCAGCACTGCGGGGTGGCGATACAAAACATCTTCCACTTCAATGCTGGATATGTTCTCGCCACCGGAGATGATGATGTCTTTGCTGCGATCCTTGATCTTGATGTAACCGTCTGGGTACTGCACCGCCAAGTCACCGCTGTGGAACCAGCCGCCCGCCAACGCCTCTTGCGTGGCCTTGGGGTTTTTCAAATACCCCTTCATGACGATATTGCCCTTGAACATGATCTCGCCCATCGTCTCGCCATCCCAAGGTACGGGCTGCATGGTTTCAGGGTTCAGGACTTGCACATCGCGCTCGAGGTGATAGCGCACACCTTGGCGCGCATTCAATCGCGCACGCTCGCCAATGTCGAGATCCTGCCACTGGCTGTGTTTGGCACATGCCGTGGCGGGACCGTAGACCTCGGTCAAACCATAGACGTGCGTGAGATCAAAGCCCATGGTTTCCATGCCCTCGATCATTGAGGCTGGCGGTGCGGCCCCAGCCACCATGGCCTTGACGCCTTGAGGTAGCCCTTCTTTCATGGCTTGGGGGGCGTTCACCAACATACCGTGAACAATCGGAGCACCACAGTAATGGGTGACACCGTGCTCGCGCATGAGGTCAAAAATCAACTGAGCGTCGACTTTGCGCAGGCACACGTTGACGGCCGCGCGCGCAGCCACCGTCCAGGGGAAGCACCAGCCGTTGCAATGGAACATGGGCAGCGTCCACAGGTAGCGTGCGTGCTTGGGCATGTCCCATTCCAAGATGTTCGAAATGGCATTCGTGGTTGCACCCCGGTGGTGATAGACCACGCCCTTCGGATTGCCGGTCG
>JALQVJ010000395.1 GCA_023260355.1 Burkholderiaceae bacterium
TGGGGAGAGTTCAGCCGAACACTCGCGCTTCCAGTAAGCGTTAAGGAAGATGAAGTCGACCGCGTAGTTGTTGTGCTCTTCGATGCCCGTCGCGACGGCAAAGATGTTGGGGTCAAACACGATGTCTTCGGGCGGAAAACCGACCTCGTCAACCAATATGCGGTAGGCGCGGCTGCAGATTTCGACCTTGCGCTCAAAGGTGTCGGCCTGGCCTTGTTCGTCAAAGGCCATGACCACGGCAGCTGCGCCGTAGCGCATGACCAGTTTGGCGTGGTGTTTGAACGCGTCTTCGCCCTCTTTGAGCGAGATCGAGTTGACAATGCTTTTGCCCTGCACACAGCGCAAGCCGGCTTCGATGACCGACCACTTGCTGGAGTCAATCATGATGGGCACGCGCGCGATGTCAGGTTCTGAGGCGATGAGGTTCAAGAACCGCACCATCGCAGCCTCGCTGTCCAACATGGCTTCGTCCATGTTGATGTCGATGATTTGCGCACCGTTTTCGACCTGCTGGCGCGCAACCGCCAGCGCCTCGTCGAACTGGTCGTTCAAGATCATCCGGGCAAAAGCCTTGGAGCCCGTCACGTTGGTGCGCTCACCGACGTTGATGAACAGGCTGTTGGCGTCCACGCGCAGCAGCTCTAGGCCCGAGAGCAACATCGGTGCGGTGGTGGTGTGTTTAACGGTCATGGGTTCTCACCTGTGGCGGTCATCGTCAGGTGAGCGTCGTTGTCACGGTGGCGGCCACCAGTCCCCCTGTTGCCGCCTCTTCGCCCTCAAGCCTCACCCATGCTCTGGGTTGCAACGCTCCTTGGGGCGAAAGGCGACATTTTAACTGGCTAGCCGCACGCCAAAGCCGATGAACAACAAGCCCACCGTGGTGCTGAGCAAGGCCGACAAACGCTTGCGCTGCGCAAAGGTCTGCGCCAGCCGCACCCCGCCAAAGATCAAGGCACTCAAGTAGACAAAACTGGCCGTCTGCACGATGGCGCCCAACAGCAAGAACGACAAGGCTGGGTAGGCATAGGTTGGGTCAACGAACTGCACAAAAAACGACAAGAAGAACAAAATGGCCTTGGGGTTCAAGACGCTGATGACCAGGGCTTTGCGGTACACGTCGGCGGGGCGGCGTTCGGCCACGGGCTTGAGGGCTGCGAGCACTTGAGCCACGGCATCCGAGCCGGTGCCGCCGGGCCCGTCCGAGGCCTCGCGGCTGGCTTCAGCGCGCATGCGCTGCACTTTGGCCTCTTTCACGGCGTGCGCGGCACCCCACACCAAGCGCAATCCGAGATAGCTCAAATAGAGCGCGCCCGCCCAGCGCACGCCTTGGTAAATCAGTGGGTTGGACTGCAACACTTGCGCCGCCCCCAGCGCGGTCAAAACCATCAGCACGGTGTCGCCGCTCAAGACACCAAGCGCACCTGCGTAGCCCATGCGCAGGCCTGATCGCGCCGAGACGGTCAACACGTACAACGAGTTGGGGCCGGGCAACAACACGATGGCAATGGTGCCGGCAATGAATACACCTAAATCTGTGACGCCCAACATGGGGGCTCCTTCGCAAAGCTGGGCCCGCGGGCCCAAAAACAGCCCGCTATTGTGCCTCGTGGCGCCTTGCCTGTCTCGTGGCGCTTGCGGGCGGCGGCAATGCCAATGCCTCTTGGCGTGACATGAGCGGCAGCCTGCGGGCCTTTGAATTAGCATGGCCGCATGTCCTCCACCACTTTGACCGTCGCCACCTGCAATGCCTTTAATTTGGCGTTGCCGAATCGCCCGTTTTACAGCCACCAAGCGCCTTATTCGCAGCACGAGTACGAGCGCAAGATCGACTGGTTGGGCGGTCGCTTGAACGCGCTCGGCGCCGACGTCATGGTCGTGCAAGAGGTCTGGGATGAGGGCGCCTTGCAGGCCGCCGTCTCGCGCAGCGGCATGCGCCACATGCAAGTGCGCGTACCCGGCGCCGAAACAGCCGGTCAGGCCCAAGGCACGCCGCTGGTCGGCATCGTGTCACGTCTGCCGATCGAGTCGTTGCGCACGGTGGCAGAGTTGCCCCAGGCGGTGCAGATTGTGCTGCCCGGTGGCGAAACGCTGACCCACTTTTCGCGGCCGGTGGTCGTGGCGCAGGTGCGCATGAAGCATGGGTTGGCGGTGAATGTGGTGGGCGTGCACCTCAAGTCCAAGCGCCCAAAATTTTTGACCAGCCCCGATGGTGAACACCTCGAAGACCGGCAAGACCCGTCGGTGATCGCGCTGGCGCAGCTTCGCGCGATGATGGTTCGCGGCGCCGAGGCGGTGGGCATTCGGCAGATATTGGTCGACTTGTTGCAGCACAACGATGCGCCGTTGGTGCTGATGGGCGACTTGAACGATGGGCCGCACGCTGTGAGCACGCAGATGATGGCGTTCACCAACGAGATCGAGTTCAAAAAGCGGCTGCGCGATGTGGCACTTTTCAATGCGTGGGAGGTGCAGGGTGAGGCCGCGCTCAAGCGCGACGTGGCTTACAGCCACATCCACCAAGGCTGGCCGGAGTTGTTGGACCACATCTTTGTGAGTGAAGAGTTTGTCGCCACCAGTCCGTTTTGTCTGGGCGATGTGCGCCGAGTTGATGCCTTCAACGACCACCTGCACGAGGGCCGCAGCCGACACACCAGCGACCACGGGCTGGTGCGCGCGGTGATTCGTGTTTTCACACCCGATGCACCCGAGGCGGCCAAGACGGCGCCTTGATCGGTCGCGCTTGCATGGCTCTGATTGGCGCCTTGGCTGTCTTTGCGGTGCGGTACAGCGGGAAGAGCCACGGCGCACCCTTGGTGCCGACGTGCGGGTGACATGCCGGGGTTGGGGCCTCGGCGAAAATGGATGCTTCGGATGCGCTTGCCCAGCCCCCGCCACACCCTTTATCGCGAGAGGAACGACAGA
>JALQVJ010000130.1 GCA_023260355.1 Burkholderiaceae bacterium
CGACTTGCTGGACCGTTTGAAGGCATCGCTCACGTCGCAGCGCCGCTTCTTGGCAGACGCGGCACACCAACTCAAAACCCCCTTGGCTGGGCTGCGCATGCAAGCCGACTTGGCGCAACGCCAAGGCAGCCAAGCAGAGCTCCAAGCAGCGTTGCACAACATTGCGGCGTCCAGTGTGCGAGCCACGCACACGGTCAACCAATTGTTGGCCCTCGCGCGGGCCGAGTCCACGGGGCGCAGCTTGCCCGCAGCCCATTTGGACTTGGCGCAGATCGTGATCAATGTGGTTCAAGACGCCATCTCTCGGGCTTTGGACAAGCGCATCGACTTGGGTTTTGAAGGCGTTGAAACAGTCCCGTCTGAGCACTGGCTCGACGGCAACGCGACGCTTTTGCAAGAAATGGTGCGCAATCTGATCGACAACGCCATCAACTACACACCAGAAGGTGGCGTGGTCACTGCTCGGGTGCTGCTCGATCGATTTTCAGGCGTGCAGATTTTGCAAGTGGAGGACAACGGCCCAGGGATCGCACCCAGCGAACGCGCATTGGTGCTGCAACCTTTCTACCGTGCGCTTGGGACCAACGTGCAGGGGTCTGGTTTGGGCCTCGCCATCGTGCATGAGGTGGTGCAACAGTTCAACGCATCGCTAGAGATGCACGACGCCAACCCCAGCAAGACGCCACCGGGTTTGTTGGTCAGTGTGCGTTTTGCGCCGCAACCCAAACTCACCCCGAGCACCTAGCACCGGCGGTGTTGTCAGATGCGATCAGCCTGAAAACATATTGAGTTGCAGGCGCTCCCGCTCAATCACGGGCGCCAACGCTGGCAGGTCAACCAACTGGTTGGCCAACGCCCACAGCGCTTTGAACTGAGTCGGGTCGATCTTGACCATGCCAGCCCAGCGCACCAACACCAGCGCGTATGCATCCAACGCGCCGGGTTTGTCGCCCGTGAGCCATGGCTTGGCTTGTGTGGCCACCAATTGATCCAGCTCGGTCAATCGCTTGGCGTATTGCGACAAATTGAAGGCGCGCATGGCCTGCTGTGCTGCGGGGTCGTCGGAGAAGCGCTGAGGCATAAAAATATGCGCAAACGTGGCATGTGCGGTGTTGTTCATCCAGGCCAGCGTTTGAATGGCGTGGGCGCGCTCGATACCTGCGGGCGGCAATATGTGCGCATCAGGCAGCAAATCATCCAAATAAGCCACGATCGCCACCAACTGATCAAGCACCTCACCGTCATGGACGATGACGGGCACTTGACCACGCGGGTTGATCGCCAAAAAGGATTCGCTTTTTTGCTCGCCCTTGTGCAGCTTGACCATGATCGGTTCAAACGGCGCACCACTCAGCTGCAGCATGGCATGCGGCACAAATGAGCACGCCCCGGGGCCAAAATAAAGTTGCAATGCCATGTCAGTCTCCTTCATCCCGTGTACAACGACCTCGAGGGTCAACCTGCCGCCTTTTTGGCTGGCACCTTCTTCACCGCAGCCTTCTTCACCGCAGCCTTCTTCACCGCAGCCTTCTTCGCCGGCGCCTTTTTAGCGGCCGCTTTCTTAGCGGGCGCCTTTTTGGCTGCGACCGGGGCCGCCGCCGCTTGGGCGATGGCTTTGGCGCTGGCTCGCACAGCGCCGCCCTTCTTGGCCGGCGCGCGCTGTTCAAACTCAAAGGCCACTTTGCCAGCTTTTGCATCCCAGGCCAAGAAGGCCTTGAAGGCACGGCGCGTGCGGCTGGATACAAACTGGTCCAACAAGTCGGTTTTGCCTGTGGTCAGCAGCTTTTGCATTTGCTCGACGCTGACCGATTGCTGAAGAATCACCTTGCCAGACTTGAAGGTACAACTCGGCACCATTTGCGCGGATGTAGGGACTGCCTTTTCACAGACGTATTGGCTGCCCCATTCGTAAACCTGAGAGCCGCAGCTTGGACAAGCGCCAATGGGAGCGCGGTCCGACAAGTCAACGGGGTCACCTGACTCCTTGGCTTTGGCGTCCTCACCAAAGTCAAACTCAAGTTTCCAGTTTTTCTCTTCTTCGCTGAACACCAAAGCCATTTCGGCAGTGAACGGCCAGCCAGCTTTGGAGCGGAACCCCTGCAGCGGGCCAATGCGTTTGTGTTGCACGAAGGCCTCAACCTCGTCGAGCTCGAACATGCGGCCCGCTGGCAGTTTGGTGAACGAAAAGCCGCAACCGGAGCCTTGGCCGTCCGCGCCGGTACACGCGTAGCGGCGGTAGTTTTCTCGCACCACGCCGCCACAGTTGGGACAGGGGGCTTTCAGCGTGAGGTAGTCGCCAGGAATCGTGTCGCGGTCGTAACCCTTGGCCTTGGCAACGATGTGCTCAGTCATAGCCTTGATCTCAGCCATGAAAGCATCGCGGCTCATCTCACCGCGCTCCATGCGCGCCAGCTTTTGCTCCCATTCGCCGGTCAACTCTGGGCGCGACAACTCCTCCACACCCAAGCCACGCAACAACGTCATGAGCTGGAATGCCTTTGCCGTCGGTGTGAGCTCACGTCCCTCCCGCAACAGGTACTTCTCATTGAGCAGGCCCTCAATGATTGCCGCGCGGGTGGCCGGTGTGCCCAAGCCTTTTTCGGCCAATGCGTCTTTCAATTCGTCGTCCTCAACGAACTTGCCAGCCCCCTCCATGGCGCCCAACAAGGTCGCCTCTGAATATCGCGCAGGGGGCTTGGTCTTGAGTGATTTGACATCCAAGTCGTTCACCTGCACGGTCTCACCACTTGCGACGGCAACCAAGGTCTTGCCGTCTTCTTCATCGACATCTGCCTCCTTGCCGTAAATCGCCAGCCACCCCTCTTTCACCAGCACCTTGCCGTCAGAGCGAAAGCGGTGTGTACCCACCGTGCTCCAACGTGTTGTGACTTGGTACTCCGCGCTGGGATAAAACACGGCCATGAATCGGCGAACAACCAAGTCATACAGCTTTTGTTCTGCCTCAGACAAGCCACTGGGGGCTTGTTGCGTGGGAATGATGGCAAAGTGATCGCTGACCTTTTTGTTGTCAAACACGCGCGGCAACTTTTGGATCATGCCGTCGGCAAGGGCCTTGGTCGCAAAGGGTGCGAGGTGGCGCATGCCGCTATCCGCCAACATACCAAAGGTTTTTTTCACCTCGTCGACGTAGTCCTCCGGCAGGTAGCGTGAGTCGGTTCGAGGGTAAGTCAAGGCCTTGTGGCGCTCGTACAGGCTCTGGGCGAGTTGCAAGGTCGTTTTCGCGGAAAAGCCGAAGCGACCGTTCGCTTCGCGTTGCAGCGAGGTCAAGTCAAACAGCCCAGGTGCCGCCTTTTTCGAGGGCTTGCTTTCTTCCGTCACCGTCGCGGGTTGTCCCCTGACTGCGTCGGCGATGGCTTGGGCATCGGCCGCAGACCAAACGCGATCCGCCTTTTTTTCGCCGTCTTCAGCGTCTTTTTGGTGTGCCGTGTTGACCCATTTGCCCCAGTATTCACCGGCTTTGGCCGCAAACTGCGCATGAACCTCCCAGTAGTCCCGTGATACGAACCGGCGAATGGCCTCTTCGCGCTCGACGACAACAGCGAGCGTGGGTGTCTGCACCCTCCCCACGGTGGTCAAAAAGAAACCACCCTCGCGCGAGTTGAACGCGGTCAAGGCTCGCGTCCCGTTGATCCCGACGAGCCAGTCCGCCTCTGAGCGGCAACGTGCAGCATCAGCCAGCGGCTGCATCTCCGCATCGCTGCGCAGTTGCGCAAAACCGGCTCGAATCGCCTCAGCCGTCATGGATTGCAGCCACAGGCGCTGCACGGGCTTGTCGAGCGGCTTTTTGCCGCCTGCATATTGCTCAATCAACCGAAAGATCAACTCACCTTCGCGCCCAGCGTCACATGCGTTGATCAATGCACTCACATCCTTTCGCTTGGCCAACTTGACCACCGCGGACAAACGCGCCTTGGTTTTGTCAATGGGCTTCAGTTCAAAGTGCGGGGGCACCACTGGCAAATGGGCGAAACTCCACTTGCCACGTTTCACGTCGTAGGCCTCAGGCGCAGCGATTTCAACCAAGTGACCTACTGCGGACGTGACGACATACGCGTCGTTTTCAAAGTGGTTCTCGGCCTTTTCAAACTTGCCGCTGACCGGCGTCAATGCGCGCACGATGTCTTGTGCGACTGAGGGCTTTTCTGCGATGACCAGAGTTTTCATGATGCGCTTGTGTTCCAGCGTTGTAGGAGGTATGTCGTGCGTTCGGAATAGAATCAGCCTCGCGTGCGCGCACACGCGCGCACCTGCATGAAATCACCTTACCAAATTTTTGGATCTCTTTTCGATGCCCCCCAAAACTTCCTCGCCGACCGAACAACCGAACACCGCACGCCGGCGAAAAGTCCGCGTGCGAGAGTCTACGGTCCACGGCCGAGGCGTGTTCGCGGCGCGGGAACTGGTCAAGGGCACCAAGATTATTGAATACAAAGGTGAAATCATTGATTGGGACGAGGCCCAACGCCGCCACCCCCATGACCCCTCGCAACCGAATCACACGTTCTATTTTCACCTCGACGACAGCACTGTGATCGACGGGCGGGTGAAAGGCAACGATGCGCGCTGGATCAACCATTCGTGCGCGCCCAACTGTGAAGCGGAGCAGCACGGCAATCGCGTCTTCATCCATGCACTGCGCAACATCGCTGAGGGTGAGGAGCTGTTTTATGACTACGGGTTGATGCTCGACGCGCCATATACCCAAGCCTTGAAAAAGGAATTTGCCTGCTACTGTGGCAGCCCGGATTGCCGAGCCACCATGCTCGCGCCCAAGCCCAAGGCAAAAAAAGCGCCCAAAGGTGCCAAAAAGCCAAAGGCGCTCAAAGGTGCCAAAAAGCCAAAGGCACTCAAAGGTGCCAAAAAGCCAAAAGCGCCCAAAGGTGCCAAAAAGCCAAAGGCGCTCAAGACTGACGCCAAAGCAAAACGCACAAGTTAAGCGTCTCAACAC